>JAFVCR010000171.1 GCA_017479035.1 Kiritimatiellia bacterium
CCGCCGAATCCAACGCCGTGAACACCACGTAGTAGCTATTGTCCTCCGCAATGCCGGTAGACGTATATGTTATGTCTACGGTATTCGTCCACGGATATTGTTGCTGGACGCTTGTTATCTCCACTACCGGAGCCGCGCCCGCTCCCATTGCCGCCAATGCGGCAACCATCAGTATCTTTTTCATTCTCGCATCTCCTTGTTGAGATGCACCGCAGATGAAAACGGCGCATCCCGTTTGTGTCTCAGTGAGGCACTGGAAAGCCCAAAAGAAAACACAACAAGAATGCGCCGAATGTGCCGGTGGCAAGCCCACCATACACTTGACGCGTCCCCAGACTTCGCTTTCTTTTTGAAAATTTCCAGTTTTCACTGAAGCCAAATATGTGAACCACGTTCACCCGTTCCACCCGCACACCCGTGCGCCGGAACCATGCTTGAACAACATTACATCATCCAAGCGATAAAGAACACCCTTATAATATCACATTTCCGTCGCCTGTGCAAGCGAAATCCTTTGCCCCGCAGTTTGCCGCAGTGTGCAGTTTGAGAATGCAATAAACGCAGAGGCGCAGAGATTCGAGAGACATGAGAGAGAGAAGGTGCAAGAGCGTACTGTGGGGGCGCGGGCATCTCGCCCGCGTCCCCACAGTACATACACTCTCCTTCTCTCGTGTCTCTGCGTTGATTGCATTTTCAAACTGCGCACTGCGTTTTTTCTCCATTCCCTAAATATATTTCCCCCTTCTTTTATTGGCTCAAATGAAAATCATGGATAAGCGTGAATTTGGATTGCGCCGGCGGATGAATGAAATTCATTCTCCAATCTCGAACGAGAGGCAGCATTTGCGCCTTCCGCATATGCCGCAATTTTCGGCGGCGGGGACTGCGCACGGCGGGGGAAGCGTCTTGAGAAAACTCGCGCAGCAGCACACTCTCCCGCAAGGGCCTGCGGCACCGCACAGTGCCACTTCCTCGCGGCTTGATGCGTGCCACGCCTGCACGTCTACATCGAAAAGCCTCTTTACGGTTGCCGCTATTTGCGATAGATTCGGTTTTGCCGTGCGCGAAACGTATCGCAGAAAGAGCCGGTTGCGGCCGAAGGATAGACGGTGGTATACTGCTTTGAAATCCGCATACGCATCTTGCGCCAGTGCCGAATAACGTTGAAGCACGGCCGCTGCGAGTGACGCATTCTCGGCGAGGGTCTTGGCATCCAACGCATCGAATGCACGCATGGCGGTGAAACCGGGGAGAGGTTCGTCCGCCCGGGCCTCGGCGCACGCCAGCACGATTGCTTCGTCGAGGCCGTAGTCCATCTTAACGATGATGCGCGCGCCCGTGGGGAATGCGGTGCTGCCGCGAACCTCGAACACGCCGCCTTCGGGCATTCTCACGCGCAGGATATTCATTTCTTGGGGAATTGCAGAAGGTCCAAAAGTTGTCCGAGGACGGCGAGTTCGTTCATGTTACGTGCATCGAGGCGTTTGGTGGCATCTTCTATGTGGCCGATGTTGGCGAATGCCGCAGCCAGGGACAATGCGGGTTTTGCGGAGGTCGCAGCCTCATCCATGACGCGGCGGAAGTATTCCACCATCGTTATCATGCAATCTTTGCGGACGGCGCGATAGCGCGAAGATACTCGCGCCTCACCTTCGTCATCGGAGATTTCTTCGCCGGGGCCGTTGCCAGAGGCTTTAATTTCCGCCGCCACCTCCTCTTCCACCGCGTCCTTGAGCCGTTGCAGGAATTGTGCGAGCTTTGCGGCGGCTCCCGCGCGAGCGGTCCAGCTGCCTGCGGCTCCATCGAGTATGCGCGCCACTTCTGCTGCAAGACGCGGTTCGAGGCCGCGTGCGCCGGCATCGGCAAGGTCTATGCGCTGGCAGCGCGATATGATGGTGGGCAGGAGATTCTCGGCGGATTCGGCCAGCAGCAGGAAAAAGGTCTTTGGCGGAGGTTCTTCCAGGGTTTTGAGGAACGCATTTGCGGAGGCGGCGTTGAAACATTCCGCACCTGCCACTACGCCGGCTTTCCATCCATTGCCGAACGCCGTCTGCGCCACGGGATTCACAAGTTTCGTGCGCACGTCGTCCACGGAGATCACGCGGGATTTCTTTTCGGGGAAGAGCCAGTGGATGTCGGGGTTGAGGCGATCTTCCACGTGCGAGGGGAAAAACAACCCGAGCGTCTTTAGCGCAAGGCGGTGCGCATCGCCGGCGAGCCTACCCACGAAGAGGTATGCGTTGGGCATCTTGCCGCGCCGCGCTGCGGTGGAGATCAGATCAAAGGCTTGATGAAGTTCCATATAGCCTCTGATGTAGCCTCAACGGTGCCAGTGCCGTCGATGAGCGTGGCATTGGGAGTGGTTTTCGCTTGGAGGATAAATCCCTCGCGGACGCGGCGGTGGAAGTCGCCGCCGGCTTTTTCGATGTTGTCCGCCGCTGTGCCGCGCCGCGCCGCAAGCCTTGCAAAGGTGGTCTCTAGCGGGACGTCGATGAACGCCACGGCATCGGGTTCAAGCCCTTCGGGAAGGGCGAAGCGGTTGAGGTCGCGCATGACGGAAGGGGAGAAACCCCGCCCGTAGCCTTGGTAGGCCACGGTGGAATATGTGAAACGGTCGCACACCACCCATTTGCCGGCCTCGATAGCGGGTGCTATAACGCCGGCGGCCACCTGCGCACGCGCGGCAAGGAACAGTAGCGTCTCGGCACGGGCGTTTGGAGCATCGTCCCGGGAGTCCAGTATGAGCGCGCGTATCTTCTCCGCCAGAATCGTGCCGCCCGGCTCGCGCACGCACACCACATCCTTGCCGCAGTTACGCAGCCTAGCCGCAAGTTCTTTGGCTTGCGTAGTCTTGCCCGAACCGTCGGGGCCTTCGAGAACAACAAATTTTCCGCGCATGATGCCGCCCATTCTACCATTTCCGCGGTTGCGAATGCAAGCAATTTGTTTTGGCTCCCGCAAGGAGGGGAAATACTGCGTACGGGCGTTCGAGATGCAAAGTATCGATACATTGAAATGAAAGTATCGATACTTTTGGCAAGAAGTATCGATACTTTTAGCTGGAAGTATCGATACTTTCAACTCAAAGTACCGATACTTTATATCTCGCCTGTCCGCCGCAACGGTTCTCAAACCGCCTGAAATGCAAATCCGCTCGCCGCACCCTTATCCCGGATTTTTGGATTACCCGAAATAGTTTGCAGTTTGCAGTTTGCAGTTGTCGCGCCGTGTTCATAACTGCACACTGCAAACTACTGACCGCGGGCGAGACGCCCGCGTCCCCACAGTACACAGTGGGGGGCATTGCCACCAAAAACTGCACACTGCAAACTACTGACTGCAAACCCTCCGCGGGCGAGACGCCCGCGTCCCCACAGTACACATTTACTCTGCATCTCTGCGCCTCTGCGTTGATTGCATTTTCAAACTGCACACTGCAAACTGCACACTGCACACTGCAAATTGCGGAGATAAGCGTGCGCTCGTGTGCGGTTTGACGCGAATGGGGAAATATGGTATAATTGCGAGGTTGCATAGGATATTTCGAGCGATGAAAGCAAATATAGCAGTGTTGCCGGGAGACGGGATAGGCCCGGAGATAGTGGCCGAGGCGGTAAAGGCTCTGAAAGCCGTGGAAAAACGCTTTGGCCATGAGTTCACCCTTGTGGAACGCCCCGTGGGCGGCGCTTCGATAGACATTTACGGCGATGCTTTGCCGGACGAGACGTTGGCCGTGGCAAAGGCCGCCGATGCGGTGCTTCTGGGCGCGGTCGGCGGGCCGAAGTGGGATAAATTGCCCGGTCCGCAGAGACCCGAGAAGCGTGCGCTGCTGCGTTTGCGCGCGGAACTCGGGCTTTTCTGCAACCTGCGCCCCGCACGGGTGTGGGAGGTTTTGAAAGACGCTTCGCCGCTGAAAAGTGAAATCATAGGAGAAGGACTGGACATCCTCGTAGTGCGCGAATTGACCGGCGGCGTTTATTTCGGCGACCATGTACGCGCCGCAGACGGCCAGAGCGCATACGACAAAATGCCTTATTCCGTGCCGGAGATAGAGCGCGTGGCGCGTTTGGCGTTCAAGGCGGCGCGCGGACGCGGTGGGAAGGTGGCCAGCGTGGACAAGGCGAACGTGCTTGAAACAAGCCGCCTGTGGCGCGAAACCGTTACGGCATTGCGCGAAAGGGAATTCGCGGATGTGGCACTGGAGCATTTGTATGTGGACAATGCCGCGATGCAACTTGTCCGCGCACCGCATCGTTTCGACGTGCTGCTCACCGAAAACATGTTCGGCGACATTTTGAGCGACGAAGCAAGCCAGATCACCGGCTCCATCGGCATGCTCCCCTCGGCGAGCCTGCGTGAAGACGGATTTGGAATGTACGAACCGATACATGGTTCCGCGCCTGACATCGCCGGCATGGATACGGCAAATCCGCTGGCCACTATTCTTTCGGCGGCGATGATGCTGCGGCATACGTTCGGCCTCGCGGCGGAGGCGGATGCCATCGAAGACGCGGTTGGCAGAGTGCTTGACAAGGGGTTTAGAACACCGGATATTGCTTTCGACGGGTGCAGGAAAGCCGGCACCAAGGCAATGGGTGATGCCGTGGCAAAGGAGATTTATGACACTTGAAGAACTTGAACAGGCAAAGGCCGCGTGCCTTGCGGAAATCGCGGCGGCAGCCGACGCACAGACAATCGAGACGCTGCGCGTGAAATATGTGGGGCGCAACGGGGCGATACCCGCGCTCATAAAGGCAATGAAGGACGTTCCCAAAGAGGATCGCCCGGCGTTCGGCAAGGCGGTGCAGGCATGGAAGGCCGAGGCCGAAGATGCCATCGCGGAAAAGAAGACGAAACTGCAAGACGCGGGCGGCGGCCGGCAGAACTCCGCGCATCCGTGCGACGCTACATTGCCCGGCCGCTGGACGGATTTCGGCGTGGAGCATCCCATCTCGCGCGTAATTTCCGATGCGGCGAGAATCTTCGGCAAACTGGGCTTTACCGTGGCGGACGGGCCCGACATCGAAAATCCTTTCAACAATTTCACCGCGCTCAACACTCCGCCGCATCATCCTTCGCAGGATCGCACGGACACTTTCTGGCTTACTAGCGATACTCTCCTGCGCACGCAGACCTCCCCCGTGCAAATCCGCGTCATGCAGGCCAACAAGCCGCCCGTGCGCGTGATCTGCCCCGGCCGCACATATCGCCGCGACACTACCGATGCCACGCATTCGGCCAACTTCCACCAGATCGAGGGTCTTTATGTGGATACAAAACCCGTGAGCCTCGCCGATTTGAAAAGCGTGCTAGCCTACTTCGCCAAAGAGATGATGGGCGATGGCGTGGGTGTGCGTTTTCGTCCGCACTTTTTCCCGTTCACGGAGCCTAGCGTGGAGGTGGACTTCACCTGCCACGTGTGCAAGGGCAAGGGTTGCAACGTGTGCAAGCAGTCGGGATGGATAGAAATTGCCGGTGCGGGCATGGTCGATCCACGCGTCTTCGAGCATGTAGGCTACAACCCGAAGGAGGTCAGCGGCTATGCATTCGGTTTTGGCGTGGAGCGCATTGCCATGATCAAATACGGCATTCCCGACATCCGCTGGCTCTACGAGAACGACGTCCGCTTCCTGCATCAAATGGCATAGCCGCAGCAACGCTTTGCGCTTGCGTCGGCAGCATCGCACATTAGGGGGATTGCGCGAAATGCGGGAATATGGTAGCATGGGCGCATGAAAAATCTGCTTGCCGCATGTTTCCTCTATGTAGGAGTTGCGTTGAACGGCGCAACGTATGTGAACCCCGTGTTGCATCTGGATTTTTCCGATCCCGATGTGTGCACCACGCCGGACGGAAAATTCATCATGACCGCATCGTCCTTCGGTGCGTTGCCGGGGCTGCCGCTTTTGGAGTCTGCGGATATGGTGAATTGGCGATACGTTGCGCACGCTCTCGAGAAGCATCCATTCTCGACGGTATCGCCGGAGCATGGCAAAGGCGTGTGGGCACCGGCAATACTCTATCGCAATGGCCGCTACGTAATCTATTGGGGCGATCCTGACAGGGGCATCTATCGCATAAGCGCGCCCGCCGTAGAGGGGCCGTGGAGCGAGCCGCGTCTCGTCCTTGCAGGCAAGGGATATATCGAGCCGTGCCCGCTGTATGATGATGACGGCCGCGTGTATCTCGTCCATGCGTTTGCGGCAAGCCGCGCCAAAATGAATAGCGTCCTTGCAGTGTGCGAACTCGATGCAGACGAAACCGCGCCCATCTCGCAAGAAGTGCTAGTCTACGACGGCATTGCAGACGGCAATTTCACGGCAGAGGGGCCGAAATTCTACAAGAAAGACGGCGAGTATTGGCTGTTCTTCCCCGCAGGAGGAGTGGAGGAAGGCTGGCAGGTGGCGGCGCGTTCAAAGTCCCCATTCGGGCCGTTCGCGGCAAGGACGGTGCTGCGCCAGGGAAAGACCGGAATCAACGGTCCGCATCAGGGTGCGTGGGTGCGCACGGCAGATGGCGAAGACTGGTTCTTGCATTTCTCCGACCGTGGTGCATATGGGCGCATAGTTTATCTTGAGCCAATGACGTGGGACGGGGAAGGGTGGCCTGTGATCGGAAACGGCGGCGAGCCCGTTGAGGAATGGACAATGCCATCGTGCGCCGTGCGCGGACAGGAAGAATCTCCGCAGACGAGCGACACGTTCGACACTCCGCAGATTGGCCTGCAATGGCAGATGCTTGGCAAAAGCGCGCAGCAAACTCTTTTTGCTACACCGTGCGGGTTTGCACGCCTCTACAGTACGCCGCTTGCCGCGGCAGGGAAAGGTTCATTTGGCAAACGGACAAACTTCTGGAGAACGCCGAACGTGGTAGTGCAGAAATTCCCCGCGCCGTCGTTCTCCGCAACCATGAAAGCGCGCATTTGCGCCAAAGCCGATGGAGAAGAGGCGGGGCTTGCAGTGCACGGGCTGGATTGGGCGCGGCTGGGATTGAAAGCCGTTGGCGATTCATTCGATGTGGTCTATACGGAGTGCTTCGATGCAGAGAACGGAGGAGGGGAGAAGAGCCGTGTCCTCGGCAGGATACAGGCCGCAATAGTTTCCGCAGGCATACGCAGCGTAAAAGCCAGTGATATATGGCTCAAGGTGGAAGTCAAAGAAAAGAATTCGCGCCCGGTGTGCGTTTTTTCATGGTCGCTGGACGGCGAGGCGTGGAATGCATGCCCCGGCACGTTCATTGCGCGGCAGGGCAAATGGATTGGAGCCACTATGGGTTTCTACGCCGTGATGGCACCGGAGTGCATCGATTGCGGATGGATCGACGTGGATAGTTTCATGGTCGAATAGTTCGCCGGTGCGTGCCAACGCCACGCTTATCCCGGATATTCATTTGAGCCAATAAAAGCAAGGGAAAATATCTTCCGGGAATGGAGAAAAGAAACGCAGTGTGCAGTTTGAAAATGCAATCAACGCAGAGACGCAGAGATTCGAGAGAGTGTGTACTGTGGGGGCGCGGGTGTCTCGCCCGCGGAGGGTTTGCGGTTTGTAGTTCTTGTTAGCAATGTCAACCCCCACTGTGTACTGTGGGGACGCGGGCGTCTCGCCCGCGGAGGATTTGCAGTGTGCAGTTATGGATGCGGCGCGACAACTGCACACTGCAAACTATTTCGGGTAAGCCAAAAATCCGGGATAAGGGTGCAACGCAAACACGCTTGCGCGTGGCGTGGAATTTTGGTAGTATGGCGGGGATGCAAACGCCGCTATCCATAATAATCCCCGTGCGAAACACCGCGCAATATCTGTGCGATGCGTTGCATTCGGTAGCGCGGCAGACGTTCGACGATTTCGAGGCGATATGCGTGGACGATGCGTCGGACGATGCATCGGGCGCGATACTCGCGGAATTTGCAGCGGATGATACCCGCTTCCGCACGATAACACTGCCATCGCACTCCGGCGCAGGCGCGGCGCGGAATGCAGGGCTGGCGGATGCGCGCGGAAAATATGCAGTCTTTCTCGACTCGGACGATACGTTCTCGCCTTACATGCTGGAGACTATGATTGCGGCGATTGATGTTTCCTGCGCGGATGTGGGCGTGTGCGTGCGCTCGCCGCGCAAATGCGGCGGTGGAGATGTGTTCACGCGATATGTAGGATGGGCTTGGGACAAGATTTTCCGCCGCGATTTCATCGAGCGCAACAACTTGCGTTTCCCGCAACTGCCTGTTGCGGAAGACGTGCCGTTCGTGATGGCTGCGCTCGCACTAGCGGAGAATATCGTGGAGATACCCGGCGTGTTCGTGGAGCATCGCATGCGCGAGGGCAGTGCTGAATCGTTGCACGAAAAAATGCCGCTTGCGGCGTTCGAGGCACTCCGCGAACTGCGCGGAATGCTGGATGCTCATGGATGCGGCGTTTCATTCACGCGGTTCGCCGCGCGATGGACGAACTGGCTTGCGCACAATATGGCAAACGCGCAATCGAAGGCGATCTTGCTGCGCGGCATCGAGCAATACAAAAAAGCCCATCCGTCGATATGGTGGGCATGGTACGCCGTTAAAAACCGCTTGCGCTGGATGGGAGGTGCGCGGTGAACGATGTATGCATAGTGGTGGCCACGCACAACCGCATCGAATGTTTGAAAAATTTGCTGGCGGCGATAGACGGCACTGCCCCCGGCGCAGATGTTCTGGTGGTGGACAATGCATCCACGGATGGCACTTGCGAGTTTGCTACAGGTGAACTGCGCTTTGCGGATGTTTCGAAGGGAATGCCGCAATACGGATCTCGGCGCATGATTCTCCGTCTACCGGTCAATGCCGGCGGCTCCGGAGCGTTCCATGAGGGCATGCGCCTAGCGTACGAAACGGGCTACGAATACATATGGGTGATGGACGACGATGTCGTAGCGCTTCCGGGGGCGATTGATGCGCTCAAGCGCTTCGCCAGCATCGCACCCGCCGTGCAACCGGTGAAACTTGACGCGCACGGGCGCGTGTTTGCGTTCGAGGGCATGATACATCCCAAGTCGTTCCGCAGGAGCAGATTGTCTTTTGGCGGAAACGACTATGTGCCATGTAATGCAGCGAATTTCGAGGGCATGTTCATGCGGCGCGAGACGATAGAAAAGGCCGGTTTGCCCGAAAAAGATTTCTTCATCGCTTGGGACGACACCTACTACGGCTGGAAGGTGGCGCAGCATGTGCGCAACATATACGTGAATTTCCCTTGCATCCAAAAGCAGTTCGACAAGGAACGTTTTTCAACCGGCTCCAAGCGGTGGTTTTCCTCTTCGCTTTTCTCCCGCTACTTCCATCTGCGCAATTTCCGGCGCATAATCGCCCTGGAACATCTCGGTGCGCGCGCATGGATCCAATACGCCTACGAGTGGTGCAAAGCGTTTGCCCTCACGGCGGTATTCGAGTGCAGCCCACGCAAAACGATTTGGCTGTTCCGCGCGATTGCGGACGGCGCGCCCGGGCGCGATTTGCAGGTATCCACAAAACGTTTTCTGGAGGCGCAATGACATTCTCTCTCATCGTGGCGACGCTTGGCCGCACGGCGGAACTGGCCGCACTGCTTGATTCGCTGGAGAAACAGACCTTCCGCGACTTCGAGGTGATTGTAGCCGACCAAAACGAAGACGCACGCATACTGCCGCTTCTCGAAGGCAGAGATTTTGCCATAACGCGCACTGTTTCCGCCAAGGGGCTGTCCCGCGCCAGAAATGCCGCGCTCCCACTTGCGAAGGGTTCTGTTGTGGCATTCCCCGATGACGACTGCACCTACTCGCCGCACACGCTGCTTGCCGTCCGCGATTTCTTTGCAACGCATCCTGCGGCGGGTGGCGTAGTGGCAGCATTCAACTCGATACGCACGCAAGCAAACCGTTTTAGCATTTTGAAAAATGCGCCGAGCTGGGCGTTTTTCCTCCGGCGGAATGTAGTGGAGGGAGTGGGGGATTTCGATGAATCATACGGGCTTGGCCCGGATGCCGCATACAAGAGCGCGGAAGATTCCGACTACCTCATCCGCGCACTCGCCGCCGGCTGCAGGATATTCCGCGAGCCGGGATTGGGCATTGCGCATCCGTCGCCGGATTTCCGCGATTTTCCCGCGCAAAAGATCGAGGATTACGGTTTTGCGCGCATGGCACTTTTGCGCAAACACGGATACGCATTCTGGTTCCGCCTGGCAAACCTGGCATATCCTCTTGCGAGAATGCTCGTTTCGCCCGGTAAAGCCGGATACTACGCAGCGATGTTTCGCGGCCGGAGAAAAGGATTCTTCGCATGAAGACGGCGCTGATCCACTACTGGCTCACGAACGTGCGCGGCGGCGAAAAAGTCCTCTCCGCGATTGCCGCGCTGTATCCTGATGCGAGCATATACACCCATGCGTACCAGCCTTGCAACATGGGCGGACTCTTTGACGGGCGCGATGTGCGCGAGACTTTCATTGCGCATCTTCCGTTCGGGCGCAAACATCCACAAGCGTATTTGCCGCTGATGCCGCGTGCGCTGCGCAGCCTCGATCTTGCGGAATACGACCTCGTGATTTCAAGCGAGTCCGGCCCTGCAAAGGGCGTACGTAAACGCACCGGGCAGCGGCACGTGTGCTATTGCCACACTCCAATGAGATACTTGTGGGACATGCATGAAGAATACTACCGCAATGCATCGCTCCCTGGCAAGATGGCCATGCGCCTGTTCACGCCGGCATTGCGCCGCGCGGATATTGCAAGTGCGGAAGCGGTGGATCTTTTCGTGGCGAATTCCGCATTCGTGCGCGAGCGCATACGCCGCATATATCGCCGCGACGCGGAAGTGGTGCATCCGCCTGTGGACGTGGAAATGTTCCGTCCTGCAAAAGGGGAGACCTCGTCGCGCGGATTTTTCCTCTGCGCCGGGCAGCTAGTGCCATACAAACGCGCCGATGTTGCTATCGAAGCGTGCGTGCGCATGAACCTTCCTCTGGTGGTGGCGGGCGCGGGACCGCAGGAAAAGGCGTTGCGCAAACGCTATGCGCATTGCCCGAATGTCGTTTTCAAAGGGCGCGTGGACGATGCCTCATTGCGCGAATTGTACATCAACGCCCGGGCGTTGCTTTTCCCCGGCGTGGAGGATTTCGGCATAATGCCCGTGGAAGCGCAAGCGGCGGGAACGCCCGTTGTGGCGTTTGGTGCTGGCGGCGCGCTTGAGACCGTCCTTCCCGGCAAGACGGGAGTTTTCTTCCACGAACAGACTCCAAGCGCACTTTGCGCCGTTCTGGAGGAATTCGCATCGCAATCGTATTCGCCTTCTGCATGCATCGCAAACGCACGGCGATTCTCCATGCAGGAGTTCTCAAAAGCGTTCGCTTCCGTGCTTGAAAAACCTTCGGGTTGCACGGGCGGGAAAGATTTGGTATAATCGCGCCGTGGAAAGGCATGTGCAAAATCTGATAGACTCCCTGTATCGCGGGGAGCGGCTGCAAACGGACGATTTCACCGCGCTAGTGGAAGGGAGATCGCCTGAAAGTGCTGCGTACGCTGCAGAGAAAGCCGTGGAAATCCGCAAACGGATCTACGGCACGGACGTATTCGTGCGCGGACTGGTGGAGATTTCCAGCCACTGCAAAAACGATTGTCTCTACTGCGGCATCCGCAGGAGCAACAAAAGTGCGGAGCGCTACCGTCTTTCGCCGGAGCAGATATTGCAATGCACGGACGAAGGATATATGCTTGGGTTTCGCACGTTCGTCCTGCAAGGAGGGGAGGATCCGTTTTTTACGGATGCCGTGCTTGTGCCGCTTGTGGAAGAAATCAAACGGCGGCATGGCGACTGCGCGGTGACATTGTCTCTAGGAGAGCGCGGAACCGAGAGTTTCAAG
>JAFVCR010000172.1 GCA_017479035.1 Kiritimatiellia bacterium
AGTGGATTGGGTGGCAGAGGGACCGGCTCTTTGTGCAACGCCGGATGAGATGGCTATGCGGCCGATAGAGCTCCTTGATTTACCCCCCCCATACCCCCCGGGGGTATATGCAAGACCTCGCAAAACGCGAGCTCGCATTGCTCGATGGCAATGCAGGGCCGCAGGCGTTCAAGGCGAATATCGAAAGGTTCATGTCCGGACTTGTTGCCACTCGCCATGTGGTGCGTCCGTTCGAGGCGAAGCCGTGCGAGGATCGTTCGCGGGCGGAGTTCTTCGTGGAGGCGAACAGGCTATTGCTGCGCGAGCGGATGTTCCTGCTACCGCTGTACTCGAACCGCTGCTTCCGCACGCTCGCAATGTTGCACGCCGCGAACCGCATCGCGTCGATCTTCAAATAAGACTCTTCCATGTGCGAGGTGCGCGGCATGAACGGTGCACCTCGCAAATCGAACATCGAACTGTTGCGCATCGTGGCTATGCTCATGGTGCTGGCAATCCATGCAAATTTCTGGCGCATAGGTTCGCCGACCCATACGGAGGCGGTGTCCGCCGCCGTGCCGACGTTCACGCGCATATGGATGCAGAGCCTTGCATTGCCGTGCGTGGATGTGTTCGTAATAATTTCGGGATGGTTCGCAATCCGTCCCAAATGGAAAAGCGTCCTGAATCTATATTTTCTTCTCGTGTTCTGGGCGGTGTGCGCGGAGGCGGCAAGCGGCGAGTGGCGCGCGTGGGCGATTGTTTTCCCGCAGCTCGGCTGGTTCATACCTGCGTATCTCGCGCTATATCTGTTCGCGCCGGTGCTGAACGCATTTGCCGAGCACGCAGAGAAAAGCGCATTTCTGAAATATCTTGCAGTGTTTTTTGTGCTGCAGACTTTTTTCGATCTCGTCCACAGAGTGTGGTACATACAAGGCCATCCGCTCTTCAACGACGGATATTCCGCAGTGTCGCTAATGGGGCTTTACATGCTCGGCCGTTATTTGCGGCTTCATCCGCCGCGCTGGGCGGAGCGAAGTGCCGCATTTTTCGCATCATGCTATTTTGGGATTTTCACCGCATCGGCTTTGGTGGTATTTGCAGCATTGCGTTTCTGCTCCAACGCCCACTGGTGTTCGATTGTAATGGTGCGCACGTTGGCATATACAAACCCGCTGACGATTGCAGGGAGTGTTGCGCTGTTCTACGCATTCGAGCGGATGGACTTCACAAATCGCTTGGTGAACCGCATGGCGGCCTCGGCGTTTGGCGTGTTCTGCTTCCACAGCATGTGGTTCTATGCGCCGGTAGTGCGGCACATCTACAACGATTTCAACGGCCCGGCGGTGCTGCTTCTAGACGGGGCTTTCATTCTGGCGGTGTATACCGTAGGCACGGCGATAGACCAGGTGCGCATATTCCTGTGGAGGCTTGTAGCGCATGATTAATCCGCCGCTAGTATCGATTTCCATTCCTGCATACAACCACGAGAAGTATGTGCAGGAGTGCATACAATCCATCATCGACCAAGACTGGCCGCGCATCGAACTTATCGTGATAGACGACGGCTCCACCGATTCCACATGGGCTCGCATACAGGAGATGCGCCGCGAATGCGAACGCAGGTTCGAGCGCGTAGTGTTGGAGACGCGGCCTAACAAAGGCTGTGCGGCGACGGTGCGCGATCTTGCCGCGTTGAAGCATGGCGAGATACGCGGCGGCATCGCTTCCGACGACCGCTATCTTCCGGGAGCGATAGCGAACATGGCAAAGGTCCTCGTGGAGAATGACGATGTGGGGCTGTGCGTAGGCACGAACATATTGATAGATTCCGAAGGCCGCCGCTGCTATTGGGATGAGCGCCGGAACAACGTCTACGACGAGGCACTGGCCGCATACAAGACCCTTGACGAATTTACATCCAAATACTCCGGCATAGATTTCAACTCCGCAGAATTCGGCAAATACGCTACGTTCCGCCACTGCAACTACATACCCAACGGATCTCTTTGCAAAGCGCACTTCCTCAATCATGAAATCCCATACAATCCGCGCGCGCTGCTGGAGGATCTGTGGTTCCATCTCCAGTTGTCCAAGCATGCCAAATACCGGCATATCGAAGAGCCTACATTCTGCTACCGCTGGCATGGGGCGAACACGGCGGCGAATCGCAAACGGATATTGGAGATGGAATACGCCACCAAACTCTGCGAACGCGAATTGCTAATGTCCACGGGCGATACCGAGCACATGAGCATCTTCGGTGCGGATTTCGCCTACGAACGCACGGTATGGGAAAAACAGGTGGGCAATTTCCGTTTTTCGATACGCGACAGGCGCGACTTTGCCACCCGCCGTTGGCAGTTCCTCGCATTCGGCCATGCAATACCTCTCACGCCGGCATTCAAATACTGAACGCCGGCGCGCGTGCAAAAAGTATTGAAAGGGCGGGGAGATTATGGTAGTATCTTGCAATCATGCGAACGGTGGATTGTGATTTTTTCGTGGTTGGCAGCGGTATGAGCGGCCTGATAGCCGCGTTGCATCTTGCAAAGGCGGGGAAGGTGGTATTGTGCACGAAGGGGACGTTGAAGGATTGCAACACTAACTTTGCGCAAGGCGGGATTTGCGCGGTGAGCGACCCAAGCGACAGTTTCGACGCGCACGTGAAAGATACGCAGATAGCAGGCGCAGGACTGTGCGATGAGAAGGTCGTGCGCCGCATAGTGGAGGAGGCTCCCGCCGCGATAGAGGATCTCGTGAAGTGCGGAGTGAAATTCTCTCGCAAGGAGGACGGCTCCTACGATCTCACCCGCGAGGGCGGCCACAGCGCGCGGCGCATACTGCACGCGGGCGATTTCACCGGCGAAGAGTGCGAGAAGGCCATGATTGCCACAGTCCGCAAAGAGCCCGGCATCGAAATATGCGAAGAGGCGATGGTCATCGATCTTGTAATGACAAAGCGCATAGGCATACGCGGCGAAAATCGTTGCGTGGGTGCGTATGTGCTGGACATAACCGCGAACGAGATATTCGCCGTGCGCGCGCCGCATACCATCCTTGCCACGGGCGGATGCGGCAAGGTGTATCTCTACACCTGCAATCCCGACTGCGCCACCGGCGATGGCATTGCGCTTGCGTGGCGCGCCGGGGCGAAGATAGCGAACATGGAATTCATACAGTTCCATCCCACTTGCTTGTACCATCCCAAGGCGAAACGCTTTCTCATATCCGAGGCGGTGCGCGGCGAGGGCGCAACGCTCGTTGATGCAAAGGGAAGAGCGTTCATGCAGCGTTATGACGAGCGCGGATCGCTCGCGCCGCGCGATATAGTGGCACGCGCCATCGACAGCGAAATGAAACGCACCGGCACCAACTGCATGTTCCTTGACATCCGCAGCAAAGGCAAGGCGTATCTGCAACGGAGATTCCCCAACATTTTCCGCAAGTGCTTGGAGTTCGGCATTGACATGTCGAAAGATCTCATACCGGTTGTCCCGGCCGCGCACTACTGCTGCGGCGGCGTGGTGGCCACCGTGGACGGCGAGACGAGCGTGAAGGGACTTTCCGCGATAGGCGAGACGTCGTGCACAGGGTTGCACGGCGCGAACCGACTTGCATCCAATTCGCTCATGGAGGCGTTGGTCTGTGCAAGATTGTGCGCCAAGCGACTTGCGGCGAGCAACGAGAAAATCACGCTGCCAAAAATACCGAAGTGGAAAACCCTCGATGCAGTAGAGCCGGACGAGGCCGTGCTTGTGGCGCACATGTGGGACGAGATACGCCGTTTGATGTGGGACTACGTTGGCATAGTGCGCACGGACAAACGCCTGGCGCGTGCCAGGAGGCGCATCAAAACCTTGCGCAAAGAGATACGCGAGTATTATTTCGACTATCTCGTGACGCCCGATACGCTGGAGTTGCGCAATTTAGGGGTGTGCGCGGAATTGATAGTGAAAAGCGCGCTCAAGCGCAAGGAGTCGCGCGGGATACATTTCACGCTGGACTATCCGTACGAGTTGAAGCGTGCGCGGCCGACAGTTCTGCCGGGTTTTCCAGTTACGTTCAAGGAGCCGTTGGATGAATGAGTTTCTTTCAAGAATCGAAGACGTGGTAGGGGTAGAGGTGGAACTTGGCACGAGATTCCGGGAAACGCCGGATTGGTGTTCGCTGCGTGCGTTCGGCATTTTGGTGATGCTGGAAAACCGCTACGGCGTGCGTTGCGACATCGCAAAATTCATGGGGTTCGATACGGTGGGGGAATTGTGGGAACTTGCACAAGAAGGGGAGAGGGTATGAAAAAACTTTGGATATGGTTTGCGGCAGCGGCAATGGTGTGCGGCTGCAAAGACGACGAAAAAAAAGAAGAGGCTCCGCAGCAGCAGCCAGAGGAGGTCCATCCCGTGCAGGGCGAGACAATAGAACTCGAATTGAAATACGGCGTGAAAATGAAGATGGTGTGGGTGAATCCCGGCACGTTCAAAATGGGTTCGCCCGAAAGCGAGGAAGGGCGCGACGATGGAGAAACGGAACATCTAGTTACGTTGTCGTCGGGATTCTGGATTGCGCAAACGGAAGTGTCGCAGCGGGAATACATGGCGATGACGGAGCAAAATCCTGCCAAGAGAAAGGGTGCGGAATATCCTGTGGAAAACGTCTATTATGAAGATGCCGTGTTTTATGCCGCGCTGGTGAATGCATTGGAAACTACGAAGGCGGCGCACCTCAACGTGCGTCTGCCAACGGAGGCGGAATGGGAGTATGCGGCAAGAGGCGGCGCGGGCGGTGCGCACAAGGCGTATGCCGGCGCGAACACGCTCGACGATGTGGGCTGGTGGGGGGCGAATTCCGGCGTAAAAAAGATGCGCGGCACGAAGGTCACGCCGGAACGTTTGAAGGAAACAAGCGCATCGACGCATCCGGTGGCGCAGAAGAAACCCAACCCGCTGGGGATTTACGACATGTCGGGCAACGTGCGCGAATGGACATCCGATCTCTTCAGCGACTATCCGGCAAGCGGAGCCACAGATCCGCATGGCGCAACGAGCGGAACGCAACGCATAATGCGCGGAGGCTCGTGGTTCGACCGCGCAGAAGACTGCCGCATCTCGGCGAGAATGTGGTCGGATTCGATCAATGAAGGATTCATAGGCTTCCGTCTCGTGGCCGATGTGATACCGGAATGAACAGCAGTTCCATAGAAGATCTGGCGGAAGAATTTGCACAGGCCGGCGGCAAACGGTTGCGGCCGCGCCTTTGCAGGGCGTTGTTCGATGCGGCGGGAGGCGAGGGAAACTTGAAGCCGCTTGAAAATGCAATAGAGTATTTCCACAAGGCAAGCCTTATACATGATGACATCCAAGATGATGCCATCACGCGATACGGCAAGCCGTGCATGCATCGCGTGGCGGGTATTCCGCTTGCCGTGGCGGCGGGGGACTGGCTCGTGGCGAAGGGCTACACGCTTATTGCGCAGTGCGATTTCCCTTCCGCGCCGGAGATGCTTGCCGCCGCCGCAGCAAGCCATCTTGCGCTGTGCGAAGGCCAGGCGCGTGAACTTGTGGCTGTTGCATCCGCCGGTGGGCAGATGCAAACGGCAAATTGCGATTTGCAGACGGTGCTTAGCATCTATGCGCAGAAGACAGGCGAGGCGTTTGCGCTCGCCGCAGAACTAGGTGCTATGGCGGCTGGCGCGGGCGCGAGAATTCGCGATGCGGCGCACTCGTACGGACGCAACTGGGGCGTGGCGTTCCAGATTGCGGATGACATGGCGGACGGAGAAGGGCTGCTCTCCACCTTGGCGGCGAAGGAGGAATGCGTGCGGCTGCGCGAGCGATTCCTGAAGAAAGCGGATACTTCCGCTGCGGGATTTTTCGAGCTGGGGGAATGGTGGAAATGAAACGGCTCAAGGAATACGATTTGCATCCTGGCGGGATGCGCGTGGACGAGGCACTCGCACGGCTTGAGCGTATCGTATCGCAGGAACGCGCGGCGGGGGAAGGCGTGTTTGCAGTTGTGACAGGGCATGGCTCGAGCGGCGGCACGGCACTGATAAAAGATGCCGTGCTGGCCGCATGCGCGGAATACAAACGCCTGCGCCACATACGAGGTTTCCTCGACGGGTTCTACGCCGGCGACATATTCAGCGTGCAGGCATTGGACTTCCCTGATCTGCATGCGCTGCCGCCGCACTGCAAACGCTCGCCAAATCCGGGTGTGGTTTTCATTGCTGTTTGACAAGGAGTTTTGCAATGCGCCGCAAAGACCGCGAAGTGACAGATCCGAGTGAAATCGACGCAATGCTGGACAGGATATATTCAGCACACATTGCGATGGTCGCGCCGGACGGCGGCTCGCCATATTGCGTGGCGATGAATTATGCCTGGGAGAAGAATGCCGCCGGAGAATATGTATTCTGGTTCCACTGCGCCAACGAGGGCAGAAAATCGGAGATACTCAAGGCCAATTCCAATGTGTGGATCTTCGCCGAGCGAGAGGGTTCTTTCCTTGAAAAGACAACTGCCGCCGGAACGCCGTACATGACGATGACGTATGAAAGCGTGTCCGGTGCCGGCGTTGTGGAATTTCTAGCGGAGTACGACCTTGCCGCAAAACGCCGCGCGCTTGCATTGCTGTGCAAACGCTTCACGGCAACTCCAATATCGTCCGTGCCGGATGCCGTGATTGCAATCACTTCGGTTTTCCGCGCAACGGTGCCTGTTTTGAGCGCCAAGAAGCATTGACCAGGCGTTCGCGCAGCGTCGGCAGCGGATTTTAGGCTTGCAATAGTGCGGGCGTTTGGTGTATAATAAGCGCAATCCAAATGCGAGGTGTATGATGAAGAAAATGGTTCTGGCGGCGATGATTGCGTTGACGGGCGTGGCGGCGATGGCATCCACGAACGGATATTTCCAGTTTGCAGTGTTCGCGCCGGGGCAGTTGCCTTCGTCTGCCACGTACCTCTATGGCTTGAGGCTTTCTCTGATCTACGGCGATTGCCAGACGCTTACAGGCCTTGACGTTTCTCTGGCAGGGCGCGTGCGCGAACGTATGAGAGGCCTTCAGTTGGGGCTGTACCATCGCGTCGGCACCGATGCAAAAGGCGTAGAGTGCGGGCTGTGGAACCGTGTGGACAGCGATATGACCGGTGTGCAGCTCGGCGTGGCGAACACTGCCGGAGGGCCTGCGGATGGAGTTCAAGTGGGGATTTTCAATACAGCCGAAACGCTCACGGGCGTGCAACTTGGCCTCGTAAACATTGCGCAGAGAGTTTTCGGAGTGCAACTTGGCCTCATAAACCGTATTGAAACGCAAATGCTAGGCGATTGGCAGGTGTGGTTCACACCGTTCATCAACGCCGGATGGTAAGAGCACTTTAGACGATCGAATGCACGGAAACGAACGGGCGGCAGGACAGCGAGGTATTTCGCCCAAGGCGAAGTTTCTGCGCATGATGCGGGGATAAAACACAGGAACATATATGGAAGAGTCGGACACTTCGAGACATTTTTTGCGCCAGTGGATTGCGGAGGATGTGGACAAAGGGCACAACGGCGGCGCGGTTGTAACGCGCTTTCCTCCTGAACCGAACGGGTATCTGCACATAGGCCATGCAAAGGCCGTTTGCGTGGATTTCGGCATGGCGGCTCTGTTTGGCGGCGAGTGCCATCTGCGCCTCGACGACACGAACCCCGCCAAGGAGTCAGACGAATATGCCGAGAACATAAAGAAAGATATTTCTTGGCTCGGTTTCAAATGGTCGGGTCCGGGCGACGGCGGCGAGGCGGGCTTCTACAATGCGTCCAACATG
>JAFVCR010000173.1 GCA_017479035.1 Kiritimatiellia bacterium
GTTCTTGCAAACATTGGAACCGTGGCAACGAACAATCTCGAACGTCAGTTGATACTTGGCGTAGGGTTGCAGTACGGCGAGGATTTCTACATCGACTTCTGCATGGAACTGTGCGATGCGCACACGATTGGCGCAATCACGCCGCAGGAGATGGAGAGAGCAATGACTCCCAAACGCCATGATTTGAATTCGTGCCTGATACGGCGTTATCAGGAACCGAAGGTTGTAGAACTTGTAAACAAACTCAAGATTGCGATGCCGCAGCAGGAGAGCCGGTGGAACGATATTCTTTCCGGCGCGGCATATACCAACTATCTCGAAAAAGTCGCAATGTGGCTGTGGCAATGAAACTCTATTGCATTGACCGCAAGGGGAGGATTTGCTATAATCTGCAATGCAAATGAACGCAAATGCCAAAACGACCGCCCATGAAGGAATGCCGCAAATGAGAAAGAAAGATGCCGATACAGCGAGCGACACGAATTCTGATGCCGCGCTTTACGGGATAAGCCATTCCAATCACAATTTCAAGGAACGCATATATTGGGGTAAAAACCAATTCAACTCGTCGTTCCCCATTGCTCTTTGTTGCTATATGCGCGACATGGGACGCAATGCGGTGGCAATAGAAATGAAACGGGATTTGTCCACAAAGATAAGCGAGATGTCGTTTGACGAGGTGTTCGGCACGAAACTGCCGAACAGCGAATTGTATTTCCGCTTCGAGGCTCCATTCGATCCGTTCCGGGTTTTGGTCGAGGATTCTTTGGAAAAGATAGATGTTGTCATCGTCAACAATGCCACAAAAGAAGAGATCCGTCCGCTTGAAATCAAACTCACGACTCTTCCTGACGATGGCACCAGCGGTATGGACGAATCCAAGTACGGCTCGGAGATAGTGGTACGTTCGCCTACCATGCGATATGTCGCATTAAGCATGATTGCATCGAATCGCTCACGCCTTGCGCAGATTAAATCTATTTTCGAGAAGTCATGCAAGAAAGTCGATAATTGGGAGAATGTCGCGGAAATGAAATCCCGACAGGCGGACATATTTGCCGCATTGCGGAAATTCCTGTCGGAATTTTGTCGCACGCAGAAGCCGCTCCTGCTCCAACCTGTCTGGAAAACAATAGGCAAGAATCCGGAACTTGCCGAACATTGTCTAGATGTATTCGTCTGGACGGATTTCGCGCTAACACGTCTCATACTCGATTCTCTGGACGAGGACAAACCTAACGCAATAAGCCGTCCGCAGCGTTCCGCCATTCGCCTTGCAAGGTTTCTCTACGAAGCGGCGCGTGGCGACAGCGTCTATCAAAAGCCTATTTACGACGGCATGACCTATGACACGCTAAACGACAAGGAATTCGCCATGTCGGGATGCAAGACCAATTTCTATATGTCCTGTCCGCGCCTGTTGTGCCCATCCGTCACTAAAGGCGAAATAAAGAAAATCATACTCGGCAATCCGCCGTTTGAACGCGCTACTCCGCATGATTTCTACAATTGCATTTTATCCTATGATGCTTGACAAGAACAAAAAGATGATGATGATAGGACTCTTTCTGTCGAAGTTCGACAAAAAGGGGTTGGAGGCGTTGGGGTTCTCTCGTTTCTGGGAGGCATACAACGCTTTCGCTTTCGCATTGGATGGATTGCCGAAGACTATCAATAATTATCGTGATGAATTCGACCCTTATTTCCCCAATCCTCGAAAAGGATGGAAATCTCGCTCGCTCCGCCCATCACGCAAATCAATGATGGAAAAATATGCCAATCTCTCACTTGAAGAGTTTGCAGCGATGATTCGGGAGATCGTTTCTCCTCTTGGAGATGCGGATTCAGTCATCGAAGCGACCGAAAATGATTTGGAAAACGCCTCATTTGCCAAGCGCATTATTACGGGGCTGTCTGCCGAGAAACATTTTACGGCGCACTATCAAGAAATCCCTTGCTTTAGCACGGCTTCGCTGGTGCGCACAACGCATTTTGGATGCGGTTTTGATTTCAAACTCGAAGTGGGAGGCAAGCCATTTCTAGCGGTAGAGGTCAAAGGACTTGGTGCGGGTGCAGGACAATTTCAGATGACAAGCAAGGAGTATAGAGTCGCCGAATACCTCAAGGAAAGATACTTCCTCTACATTCTGCGCGGTTTTGAAACGCCAAAGCCGTTCTTCACTCTTATACAAAATCCTCTCGCATCGGATATTGAATTTAGCAATCACGAAATAGTCATGCATCAAACATATTGGACTGGAGAAGTCAAGAAGTCACTTGCAAGCAACTGCATGGATGTTTGCGCATGATTGTAAACCGCTATATACATGGTAGCTATCTGGGGTGTCTAGGCGATGCGGCATTGATTTGCCGACTGGTGACATTTCCTATCGCTAACCTTGTCCGCCCATTCAGGAATGCATGAATTTTGCCTAACGTACAGGAACTGCAAGGAAAGCATTGCAAACTGCGGGGAGGCTGAAATGTCGGCGGCGAAACGGCCTCGCAGATTCGAGAGATAAGTTTGACGGTGGCAAAACGCCGGTTGAGTTTTGGGAAGGGAAATAAACGAAAAAATGCTGCGGCGCGGCATGTCTGCTGACCTATTGCATTGACCGCAAAGGGAGGATTTGCTATAATCTGCGGCATGATGAAGACGATGATGAAATTGGCGGTTGTGGCGGCGGCGTGGTCGGCGGCGGCATTGGCGGACATGCCGAAGGTGCTGTTGATGGTGGACGAGAAGAATCTGGGGTCGGTGGCGACATCCGAGATAGAGACGCTTGCGGTGGAGATGCTGCAGGAAAAAGGCATCGAGACTGTTGACCGCAACATGCTGGAGAACAATCTCGAGCGAGTGCAGAAGGCGTTTCGCGGTGCGGGGGACAATCGCGCGGCGGCGGCGATGGCGCGGGAGTTCGGCGCGGACGTGATACTTTTGGGCGAGGCGGTGGCGAAGCCAAACGCGGCAAAGGTGGGGGAGAGCAATTTGCGTTCGTATCAGGCGGCGGTGACGCTGCGGGCGGTGAAGACGGACAATGCGGTGAACATCGCGACATCATCCGCAAACGCACGCGCCGTGGCTCTGGATGATGTCGAGGGCGGCACGAAGGCGTTGCAGGAGGCGGGGCGCAAGGCGATTGCGGCGATAATTCCAAAACTCGCGGGCAAGGCAGACGCCGCCGCAGGCCCGCGCAACATCGAGTTGACAGTGGGCGGGATGGATCAGATATGGAAACTCAAGGAGACGCGCCAGCGGCTCAAGGGGATGAAAGATTGCGTGGCGGCAGTGGCGCAGAAAAGCTATGCGCAGGGTGCGGCGGTGTTTCGTGTTTCCTCGCTGCTGCCGGCGGAGGAACTTGCGGAGGAACTTGTAATGAATCCGCCGGAGGATTTGAAGGTGCAGATTGTGGAAATCCGCGAGAACGCGATAAGCGCAAGAGTGGTGGACGCGCCGCAGGAGGACGAATGAAAAGGATTTTGACGGCGGCGGTTTGCGTTTTGGGTTTTGCAATGGTCTCTGCGGCGAGTTTGCCGCAGGCGATATTCGATGCGTATCTGCGACTGGAGATAGCAAGGCAAGTGGCGCATCATGCCGGAGAAATGGGCAAGGCGGCGGAAGGCGAGGCGTGGTGTGCGGATGCGATGGGCGCAATACGCAAAGGGCTTGTGGATGCGTTCGGAGACGAAGATGCGGCGCAGGAATCGTTTGCCGCATTCGTGAACACGTACGCCGCCGCGCAGGAAGACGGGGATTTGGAATTTCTCGCGGCGTTCGCCCGCAATCTCGGGTTCGATCCGCCGCCGGAGGATTTTGCCGCGATGAGAGCGGCGGCGATGGAACGCGATTTGCAAAACGATATTGCCGAAGCAGGAAAGTTCCTGGCGTCGCTCGAAGAGCCGCCGGCGGCAAAACCCAAACGCCGCCGCAACGCGTTGCGGGATTCGGAGGCGAAGAGCGGCAAGTTCGTGGAAGCGAAGGACGACTCGAAAAGTTCTCTGCGCGGGTTTGCCGATGCCCGCAAGGCCCGGCGCGACAGGGCGTTGAAGGAGGCTCGCGAGGGCATGGCGCAGGTTGCCGAGGCGAAACGCATTGCGGACGAAGAGGCGAATGCAAAGAAACTTGCCGCAGCGCAGGCGGATGCCGCTGCGATGCAAAGCGCGGCGCAGAAACTTGCTGCGGCGGAGCAGGAAGCGGCGGCACAACGGCAGAACAGCTGGTCGGCAAGATTGAAAAGCGTGGCTACAAGCGCAATCGGCGCAACTGGCGGTGCGTTCCTTGGGACGGTGGGCAACCGCGCAGGGGAGAGTGCCGCACACGCTATTTTCGGGCGGTGACGACAGGATGCGTCAGGCGGGAATGAAGTCGATCCACCGATGGGTGTAGTCGACAGTGTCCACCATTACGCGCATACGGGTGCCGACATGCCAGCGGTGCGAGGATGTGTGGAGTTCCTCGGCGGCTTCGTCCCACAAAATATATTCGCGGGCGAGATTGCGGATGTGCACCATGCCGCTTGCAGCGAGTGAGGGGAGGTCTACAAACACGCCGAATTTTACGACTTTCACTACGACGGCCTCGTACGGGCCTGGGTGTTTTTCGAGGTAGCGATATTTCTTGACCTCGATCATGTTGCGTTCGGCCTCGGCGGCTTCGATTTCTTTTTCGCTGGTGTGTATGGCGGCTTTGGAGAGATATGCGGGGTCGGCACGGCCGCCGGTGCCGGCGATGAAACTTGCCAACTGGCGGTGCAAGGTGAGGTCCGGATAGCGGCGGATGGGGCTTGTGAAGTGGGCGTAATAGCGTTTGGCAAGGCCCCAGTGGCCGATTTCCTTTGCATCGTAGAGGGCTTTTTTCATCGAGCGCAGAATCATTACGGAGATGATGCCTTCCAGGGGATGGCCTTGGATTGAGGAGAGGAGTTTCTTGAGGTTTTTGGGTATGGCGAGATTGCCGGTTTTTATGCCGAGGTGCTTGAGGTTGGCCTCGAGTTCCTGGAGTTTGTCTTCGTCGGGTTTAGCGTGGAAGCGGGCGAGGAATTTTATGCCGCGTGTGCGCAGTTCGGTGGCGACGGCCTCGTTGGCGGCGATCATGCATTCCTCGACCATCTGGTGGGCGATGTCGTTGGCGCGGATTTTGAGGTCTACCATCTCGTGGTTTTCGTCGAGGACGACTTCGGCTTCCGGCACGGCGAGGTCGAGCGCGCCGGCGGCGAAACGTTTTTTGCGCAGAGTCTGCGCAAGGCGGCTTATTTTGCGGATGGAGGCGATCCATGCGGTTTTCACGCCAGGGGTTTTGCCTTTGCCGGTGAGGAGGCGCAGCACTTGTTCGTATGTGAAGCGAGCCTTGGAGCGGATGATGGTTTTTGCAAAACGGCGCGCGAGCATCCGGCCGTCCTTGGAAAAAACCATGAAGCAACTGAAGGCGAGGCGGTCTTCGCCGGGGACGAGCGAACATACGCCGTTTGAAAGTTCCTCGGGTAGCATGGGCACGACTTTTTCCGCTAGGTAGACGCTGGTGCCGCGCTTGTAGGCTTCGTTGTCGAGGGCGGAACCTGGACGCACGAAATGCGCAACGTCGGCTATGTGCACGCCAAGGACGAGGTTGCCGGATGGATCTTTGTCCAGCGAAAGAGCGTCATCGTAGTCGCGTGCGGATTGAGGGTCGCAAGTGAATATGAATTTTTTGCGCAGGTCTTCGCGCGCGCCGGGTTTTTCGAGGAACGTGGAGACTTTGGCGGCTTCCCGCAGCACCTTCTTGGGGAATGTAGCGGAGAGGTTGAAGGCGGCCATCACGGCGCGAACGTCGTCTGAAGGAGTGGCACCGGGGGCGAGGCCACGCTTTTCGCCGTCGGGTTTGGTTTTCCGCGTGGAAGCGGATGCAGAATGGGGGGAGCGCCGTTTTGCAGCGGCGCCGCGACGGGAAGGGGAGCCTTTGCGCGATGTGGTTTTGTCTGTATGTCTTCTTCTTTTCATTTACGCGTATATTTTACCGCATTTCCTGCCGCACGTCAAGTAAAGCAATGCGGATTGGCGCAAACGCGGCTTGCGCCAATAGAATGTTGCATATCATCGCATGATATGGTAGAATAAAAGGGTTTTGTTCGTGGATAAACGGAAGTGCCGTGAAAACCGGACGCTGTCGCGCAGCCGTAAGCGGATACGATATTGCATTGATCCAGTGGGGCCGGGTGGTTCTGCGAAGGGTGCAGAGGAGGTAAAGCCGCAAAGCCGGAAGACGCATTCGCGAATGTCATGGATGCCTCGCATGAAGGCGGAAAGGACGCATAGATGAGAAAGATACTGTTGGTGCAAGGCGTATGCTGCCTTGCATTTGGAGCGGCGGCGCAGGAGGCTGCTGCGGAAAGTCCGGCGGAGGCGGTTGCCGTGGAATTGCCGGAGGTTGTGGTGGAGGCGAGCCGCCTCGGGAACACGCCAATGGAAATGCCGCAGGATGTGCAGGTGATAGATCGCGCGGCGATTGCGGCCACGGGCGCGAAAAGCGTGGGCGAAGTGCTTGAAAAGGCGGCGCCGTCGATACATCTGCACCGTTTGGGGGCGGGGAATCCGGCGATGACGCAGTTGGCAACGCGCGGATGGGGAGAGAGCGGTTTCGGGAGGCTGCTGGTGATGGTGGACGGCGAACGGTTGAATTCGGTCGACATGTCCGCGCCGGATCTTTCGCGGATTCCGCTGGCGAACGTGCGCAAGATAGAGGTGCTGCACGGGCCGCAGACGGTGCTGTACGGGGATAATTCGTCGGCCGGCGTGGTGAATATACTTACCGACATCGATGGCGGCAAGGACGATGTGGACTACTCCACCAAGACGCGTATCGGCGCGCACGGGGGGAGCTGGGAGACGTTCGGCGGGGACGTGGCGGTGCGCACTGGCGATGCAGAACTTGCAACCATCGCATGGGCAAACGCTAACTGGGAAAAGTCGCGCGGCTATCGCGGCAACTCTGGATGGGAAATCTGGAATGCGGACGGCGGCGTGAAAAAGTTTTTCGAGAATGGATCGTTTTTCAAGTTTTCCGCGTTCTACAACGATGCCAACTCGCGCTTGCCGCAGCAACTGTCGTATGCCAAATGGCATTCCGCGCCGAGGCATACGGATTTCGAGGCGAACAAGTATCGCCGCATTTCGTCCGGCTTCGACATGCAGGTGGAAGGCGTGGTGAACGACGAGAACAAGGTGCGCCTGGACGTGAATGTGGCAAACCGCAAGATGCGTTCGCCTTCGTGGTATTACGGCGGCTGGCAGGATTACGATTGGGCTACGGGATTGCCTACGGATTATGTTTCGTACGACTCTCTCTATGCGTACATGTATGACATCTGGAGCTACGATTTCACTCCGCAATGGATCAATACCACGGCAGTCTTCGGCCTCGACAATGAACTCGTGGCGGGTGCAAACTATCGCTACGACCGCCTTGACGGCAAAACCGCTTCCGGCACGTGGTACTCGCCTTCGTATTACAACGACTGGTACGGCGCCGGCGTGAAGGATTGGAGCAAATACCGCTACGAACGCCAGACGATGGCTTTCTTCGCGCAGGACACGCTGCATTTCACGGATTATCTGGCAATGCAACTCGGCGCGCGCTACCAGCGCACATGGAGCGGCAACACGCAGGCGTTGAAGAACTCCCGCACCGACAACATGGGCGCATACGAGGCCGCGCTTCTGTTCACGCCGGCGGACGACCTCAAGACGTATGTCCGCTTCGCCAGGTTCTTCCGCAATCCGTTCCTCGACGAAGTGCCGTACAACCAATCCTACCAGATTTCCAAACTCCTTGCACCCGAGCACGGCTGGAGCGTGGACGTGGGCGGCGAATGGCGTTTCCTGGACGATTTCTCTGTCGCCGCCGATGCCTACATCACCAAGACCAAAAAAGAAATCTTCTACGACGCTACCGGCACGCCCGCGAACAATGTCAATTCTCCGTCCGACACCATCCGCGAAGGTTTCGATCTGCGCGGCGCGTGGGAGAAAGACAAACTCGCCGGCCTGGCTATCGGCTACTCGTACGTCAATGCCGAATTCGACGGCGGCCGCTACGACGGCAACACCATCCCGTGCGTCCCCGAATCCACCGTATCCCTCACCGGCCGCGTGTGGTTGTGGGACGACTGCTTCATCTTCGGCGGCTACCGCTACCAGTCGTACCAGATTTCCTGCAGCGACTTCCACAACACCGCTCGCAAGATCCCCGCATTCGGGCTCTTCAACATCGGTGCGGCGTATGAAGCCTCCTCCGGTCTCCTGAAAGGCTGGTCGTTCCGCTTCGCTATCGACAACCTCCTCGACAAGAACTATTGCGACTGGTCCACCTACGGCTCCAACTACTGGCCCGGTGCCGGCCGCAACTACCAGTTCTCGGTTTCGTACGCGTTCTGATGCGATGCCGTATCTTGCCGCCATCATCGTAGGCGCGGCACTTGCCGCAAGCGGCGCGGCGTTGCAATCTCTCCTCGCCAACCCGCTTGCGGAGCCGTATATCCTTGGGACCGTCGGCTCCGCTGCTCTTGCGGCGGCGGCGGCATGCGCTCTCGGCCTCGAAACGAGCCTTGGCATGTGGGTGCGCAACGCCGCTGCTCTTTCCGGCGCGGCTGCCGGGCTTCTGCTGGTCCTCGCCGTCGCGCGTTCCTCCAAAAACCGTAGCAAATCCACCATCATCCTCGCAGGATTCGTTGTCGGCTCCTTCACCGGTTCTGCGGACATGGTGGTCATGCAAACCCTCCCGCCAGAGCAATTTGCCGACCTCTCGCGCTGGCTCTATGGCAACCTCTCTTCTCCCGATCCAATGGCTCTTGCCGTGGCATCTGCTATGGTTGCCGTCTCTCTCGCCGGTCTCTATTCCCAAAACCGCTCTCTCGACGCTCTCGCCCTCGGCCCCGACACCGCCGCAACGCTTGGAGTCAACGTAAAGAAGACTACCCTCGCCACTCTCGCTTGTTGCGCCGCCGCCACCGCCGCCGCCGTTTCCCTTGCAGGTGCTATCGGCTTTCTCGGGCTTGTCGTTCCCCATGCCGTGCGGCGTTTTACCGGTGCCTCTCACCGGCGCGTCCTGCCCGCATCCGCTCTTGCCGGCGCATTGGCACTGATGGCGGCGCAATACGTCTGCGAACTTGCCGACCGCCGCGTCACCGCCGGCGGAGTATGCGCTCTTGCTCTCTCGCCCGTATTCTTCGCGATGCTTGCCAAAGGAGGTCTCGATGGATCTTCCGCAGATCGGTGAACGCATCGCCGTCACAGGCCCCAACGGTTCCGGCAAGACCACTCTTCTGCGCCAGATGGCGCGCGAAGCAGTCCGCCAAGGCATCCGTTGCTTTTTCCTCCCGCAGACTCCTGCATTCCCGCCCGTGAAAGTGCTCGATTACGTGCTTCTCGGCCGCACCCGACACCTCCCCGCATGGCGCAAAACGCCTTCACGCGACCTCTCGATCGCCCTTTCCGCTCTCGATACTCTCCACATCGCCCATTTCGCCTCGCGCCCCCTCCGCCAACTCTCCCAAGGCGAACGCCAACGCTGCGCCCTAGCCCTAGCCCTCGCCTCGGAGGCCGACATCTTTTTCCTAGACGAACCCTCTGCTTTCCTCGACTCCTCGTCACGCGCCGTCTTCTATTCCGCCTTTGCCCGCGCAACTCTTGCAATGGCCATCCACGGTGCGCTTCCGCCGTCATTTTTCACTCGTCGCATCCTCCTTCCCTGAACCGAAAATCCTCTCTAGCCACTCCACCACATCCTTTTGCGCCCCGTGCGTCGTCACGCCCACACCCACGCGCCTTTCGATCTGGTTGGATCCTCTGGCCGTAAAACTTTCCAACACGTTTGCATCCCTGCACACCCTCTTCACGTCCGCCGCAAACCTTCCCGCTCCGCCTCCCCCGTGCGTCGAGAACGGCACCACCGTCTTGCCCTTGAAATCCCTCCCCTCAAAGAACTTCGCCACCGGGAACGCCCACGTCCCGTACCATATCGGCGTGCCCACAAACACCACGTCATACCCGTCCATGTCCGGCAGCGGCTCTATTTCCCTGTATTTCCCGCTTTCGAGCTCCTCCCTCGCCGCCGCCAGCGTTGCCGTATACGGCTCCGGATACGCCTCCACCGGCTTTATTTCAACGAGGTCTCCCCCCGTCGCCTCCTGTATCCATTTCGCCACCGTCGCCGTATTGCCCACTTTCGACTGCGAGTAATACACCACCGCCACCTTGCCCGGCACTCTGCCCGTGAACTTTGCCGTCTTCGCGCCGTTCCACGCCGCCATTGCCTTGCATCCTGCGATCGCCGCCGCGCCTATCGCCGCCGCCACCGCCACAATCACTGCCACCGTCTTCATCTTTACTTTCCTCCTTTTTTCAAATCCACTCTCCCCCCACCTTATCCTCCAGCCCCCTCTCGCACTCGTACAGGATCCGCAGCAGCGGCTCGGTGTTCGACCTCCTCACGCACACCCACCCGTGCTCGTAATCCACCCGCACTCCATCCATCTCCGTCCGTGCTGTTTCTTTGCCGAACGCCCCTCCCGCGAACCTCTCCAGCA
>JAFVCR010000174.1 GCA_017479035.1 Kiritimatiellia bacterium
GCAGCAGTAGCACCCGCACCCCTCTTCCACGGGTGCGAGATCCTGCGCGAATTTCGCCGCTTTTATTGCCACGTTGCCTCTGCGGGTTATCGCCGTGCCATGCCGCGCCACTCGCGTGGGGATCACGCAATCGAACATGTCCACCCCTCGCGCAACGCATTCCAGCATCTGCCATAGAACGCCAAGCCACATCACATATCTAGGTTTATCCTCCGGCAGGAACGGCACGCTTGCATCAACCGCTTTGTACATGGCCTCCTCCGGCTCGCCCACACTCACCCCTCCTATGGCATATCCGCCAAAATCCATCCCCGCGAGCGTCTCGGCGCAGTGGCGGCGTATGTCATCGTAGATGCCACCTTGCACTATCCCGAACACCATCTGCCCGTCTGCGTGCGGAGCCGCCAGAGATGCCTCCGCCCAACGCAACGTGGTCTCCACGCTTTTCTCCGCCCGCGCGCGTTCGCACGGCCAAGGTAGGCATTCGTCGAACACCATTGCAATATCGCTGCCTAGCGCTCTTTGCATCTCCATCGATTCCGCCGGCCCAAGGAATATGCGCCGCCCGTCGAGATGCGAATTGAAATAGCACCCGTCTTCCGTCAACTTGCGCATCTTCGCAAGCGAGAACACCTGAAAGCCGCCGGAATCCGTAAGTATCGGCCCGTCCCACCCCATGAACCGGTGCAACCCGCCGCAATGCGTTATGATTTCTTTGCCTGGACGCAGCATGAGATGGTACGTGTTGCCCAGTATTATCGAGGCACCGTTCTCCACAAGATCGCGCGGCTCTAGAGCCTTCACTGTCGCCTGCGTCCCCACCGGCATGAATACCGGCGTTTCCACAGTTCCATGCGCAGTGTGCAACCTTCCCCTTCTTGCCCGCGACCCTTCGTCACGCGCCAGAATTTCAAACTTGCCTGCGTATGTTTCTTCTTTGGACATTGAGTTGCTATTCTACCTCATTTTCCTTTGCATTTCAAGCCAATATGCAACACTACTTCTTCTGCCGACATTCAGAAACCTCTTTGAAAAACACATTTGGAGGTATAACAGATAATAGATTCCTTGATTTCGGAGTTGATACTCGCATCTTTGACGGGCATCCGCACAAATTTCAAGCCCTTGAAAATAAATTTTAAGCCCTTGAATTTGTAAATTCAAGCAGTCAAAATAAAAATTCAAGCCCTTGAAATTTATTTTTAAGGGCTTGAATTGGTAATTTCAAGGGCTTAAAATCTAATTTCAACCTCTTGAAATTTCTATCGTCCCGTCTGCATTGCAGCTGTTGTAGGCCATACACAAACAAAAAGAGCGGCAAGATGCCGCTCTTTTTGCAAGTTCCCGCAAGAACCGGATTTCCGCCCGGCGGGAGATCAATACATCTTTTCGTAAGTGCCTTTATCGACGCGCTTCAAGGCGGTAAAGCCTGCTCGCTTGGCGCGGTAGTGGAGATCCGTCTGCGAATGGCGCAGTGCCGGTGCTTTTATCACCTTTGCCACGGGCGCACCGCATTGCGGGCAATGCGCAAGTTTTTCGTCTTTGAGCGACTGCGCGATTGTGAAACCGTTGCGGCAATACTCGCACGATTTTTTTGCGTCTTCGGCCTCGTATGAATATAGCGGCATGGTATTTCTCCTTCACCAATCGCGTTCGTTTGGAGAAAGCGGCGCGTTCATTAACCGCGCTTTCTTCTCCTCTTCGTGTTCGTCGTTGCGCTCTTGCGCACGTTGCATTAGTGCCTCGGCGGCATCGTCATCGTACGGCTGCTCCTCTTGCGGTTGCTGCTGTTCGTCCTGCGAATCGTCCTGCTGCCGCTCGTCGTTCTGCGGCTCGTCTTGCGGGTTTTGCTGTTGTTGCGGGTTCTCCTGCTGCTGTTGCTGTTGCTGGTTTGCATCTTGCGGCGGCTTCGGCAGCAACCCTTCTATGCGTGCGATCTTGGCAAGCACATTGGTGTAGACATCTTCCTTTTCCCATCCCTGCCCCGCCCATGCTGTAAGCGTTGCGGGAGAAGGATCTGCCAGCGACATTTGCAAATTGCCGGTTTCCTCCGCAAGGCGGATTATCTCTTCCTTTGCCTCGGCCGTAAGCGGAACATAGTTGGTGGAAGCCTGCGATTGTTGCTGCTCGAACATTTCCAGCCACTGCGGGAACTTTGCGCGAAATACCGACGTAAATGCCGGTGCCACAGCATTCCAGTTCCGTCCGTTTTCCTGCGGGAGATTGGCAAAAGCGTTGGTGGTGGCGCGTGCGCTCTCGGCAATGGCCTCCGGCGGCAGGATGAGCATAGTGTGGAAATCGAAAAGATTTTTCTCTACGGCGGCAAGCGCGCTCCCGCCCGAAGGGTCGAGATCCTCCATCTTGGCTGCGGCATCGCGTGCAGCCTCGCGTCCGCCATCGATGCGCTTGCGCAACTCTACTGCCACTTGTTCGTTCGTAACGCTTGCGGCGACGGCGCTTTCAAGCGGCGCCCACACATCGGCCAGCCGCTCCGCGCGTTTGGCCATAGCCTCTGCGGCCGCGATTGCATCGGCAGGGCGTTTCTCCAGCGCGGACGGATAATCAGCAAGCATTTTCACGGCATCGCGTTGCGCCTCTGCCACGATTTTATCGGGGCTTTGCCCCTCGAAACGTTTTGCGGCGGCCCGTGTGCGAGCCTGCGCTTTGGCATCCTCCAAAGGGCGAATCGTGCGTGAGAGATTGCGCAGTGCTGGCGTGTCCGCGCCTTCTGCAGCGAATGCCGCGCGTTGGAAACCTGCCGCAGCTGCGGCATAGCGTTCTGCAGCAGCCGCAGGATCGTCCGCCTGTTGCAAGCCGCGTGCTTCTGCAAACTCCAGTGCACCGGCAAGTTCGCTTGCGCGTGCGCCGTGCGTGCGTTCCAGCGTGAGCGGTTTGATGGTGGCGAGAGCGTTTGTGACATCGCCCGCGAGATATTCGGCCACGCCTTTGTTCCACGTCTCGGAAGGCGTGGGCTCTTCGTCCTGCCCGGCGAATGCGGCTATCGCCGCGAACGCCGCAAATAAAAAGATTGACGTTTTCATGTCAGAACACGCGCTTGCGCGCAAGATGGAAAAGTATCGCTCCGATGATTCCCCCCAGCAGCAGCGACACGAGAACGAGTATCGTGAAACAATGCGGATGATCCTGCAACGGCAATGCTATGTTCATGCCGTATGCGCTTGTTATCAACGTGGGCAGAGCCATCAGCATCATGGCCACGGTTAGATATTTCATCACCTTGTTCATGTTGTTGTTGATGAGCGAGGCGAACGTATCGAGCGTGCCGTTGAGGATGTTGGAATGTATGAACGCCGTCTCCTGCGCCTGCTGGTATTCTACTTCGGCATCTTCCATGAAATCCTTGTCGTCCTCGGAAAGGTGCAACTGCCGCGCGTTCTTTATGCGGCGCATTAGGATGTTGTCTGCCTTGAGGGAGGTGGTGAAATACACAAGCGACTTCTGGTATGTGAGCAGTTTGAGGAGAACGTCGTTGGAGATGGATTCGTGGAGTTCGTCTTCCAGTTGCTCCGTCTTGTTGTGGATGTCACGCAGATAGCGCAGGAAAAGTACTGCGGAATGCCATAGAAGCCGCGCCGCAAAACGGTTCTGCTCGCACGGCGGGCACACGCGGCGTATCTGGTCTAAGAATGCACCCGTCACAGGCGTGCGCTGCGAACATATCGTTATCACGCTATTGCCGAAAAGGACTATGCCCAGAGGGACCGTTTCGTACGGCAGGATGTTCTCCTCGCCCTCCTCGCCCCGCACCGGGCATGGAACGTGCACGATGAACAGGCATGCGCCGTCTTCGCTCTCGAAACGCGGCCTTTCCTCGCGGTCGAGCGGGTCGGTGAGGAAGTCTCCCGCCACACCGGAAAACGTCCTCGTCTGTTCAAGTTCTGCGGTGGATGGGTCGCATAAATTTATCCAACACGATTCGGTGAACCCTGAAGACTCCTTCAAGCCTCCGTCCTGCCAAGTGTAGATTGTCATCATCTGCGTACCCTCCTTCCGTTTTATTTTACATCGGGGACATCCTTCACGCCGATTTCGGCGAGTTTCATGGAAAGTATGCGGCTCACGCCCTTTTCCTGCTGGCTTACGCCATAGACGAGGTCGCTGCCGGCGATAGTGTGCTGGTTGTGCGTTATGATAAGGAACTGCGAGCGGTCGAGAAACTCCTTCAGCGCGTCCACGAACCGCCCGATGTTCGCATCGTCCAATGCCGCATCCAGTTCGTCCAGCATGCAGAACGGCGCGGGTTTTATCATAAAAATCGCAAACAGCAGAGCCACTGCGGTCATAGTCCTTTCGCCGCCGGAAAGCAGCGTCACGCTCTGTGGCCTCTTACCTGGCGGACGCGCGATTATGTCGATGCCGCATTCAAGCGGATCTTCGGCGTTTTCGAGCAGCACCAGCCGTGCTTCGCCCCCGTTGAACAACTTGGAAAACATGCGCCTGAAGTTTTCATCCGCCTGCGCAAACGTTGCACGGAACAAAGACGAACTCTTCTCGTTGAGGTTCTTTATGAGTTCAAGTATCTGTTCCTTTGCAGAGAGCAAATCCGCCTCTTGCGCTTTTTCCTTCTGGTAGCGTTCCTCGAGCTCGCGGCACTCCTCTATGGCCACCATGTTTACGGGGCCGAGCGCATTGATCTGCGCGGAGAGCTGGTTCACGCGCTCCTCCAGCACTTCCTGCGCAGGCGGCTCTGCGCCTTTGAAATCGGGATCAGGCTCGCGCTCCACTTGATCCGCCGCAAGTGCGTATTCGTTGTTGAGATGGTCATATACATGCTGCAACCGCATCGTGGCCTCCGCCGCCGCCACTTCCAGCCTGCTCTTGTATTCCCGCGCCTTGTCAAGTTCGCCGCGCTTGCCGCCTATGCCCATTTCCGCCTCGCGCAACTTCTCCTGCAATTCGGCGCGTGCGATTTTCTCCTCTTCGATCCGATTTTGGAATTCTACCGCCCGCTCC
>JAFVCR010000175.1 GCA_017479035.1 Kiritimatiellia bacterium
ACTTGCACTCAATTCCACGAAGTTCGCGGAACTCCTCGCAATCCTCGACGCGAATATGTATGGCGGCACGGAGGCTATTCGTTCGGGCATCATTCCGTTCCTCTACGGATATAAGGCCGTAATGGAGATGGATGAACTCGACGACACGAACCTCGTCGGTGCGCTCATCCCCGAAACGGCGGTTGCTGTCGCCGGGAGGGGTTCGAATTACGCCCCACCACCATCTTTCACAAAGCGACAAAGCTCCTTATACGGTTTTTCGAACATCCGTTATCCTGCGCAGAATGAACCATTTAAAATAGAGAACGCAATGCCTGCTTGCATGTTCGCAAACATTGGAAACCCGAAATTTCGTCATTCCGCAGAAAAACTAGACGTTGCCGGTTGCAAAGCGATAATGTTTTGTGGTATAATTCCCGCGTATGCTACGCTATGCAATATCGCGCACGTTGCAAGTGATACCGACGACCGTCGGCATTCTGCTGTTGACGTTTCTGCTTTTCCATGTCGTGGGCGGTTCGCCTGCGAAGGCCGTGTTAGGCAAGAATGCAGATGCCGCAGCAATCGCCGCGTTCGACCGCAAATTCGGGTACGACAAACCGCTCGTCTTCGCCGTGGATAGCCAGTTCGTCCGCTACATAACCAATCTAGCAAAGGGGGATTTCGGCATATCCAGCGAATACGGCGAGCCAGTCTCGGATATTCTGAAACGCGGTGCAATGCCTTCGCTTACGCTTACTGTGCCGATACTGGTCTGCGGAACGCTGGTCGCACTCGCGCTCGCACTTGTGTGTGCTGCGTTCAGAGGTGCGTTTGCCGACCGCGCGATCTTGCTGTTCTCCACAGTACTGATGAGCGTCAATTATGTGGTTTGGGTTGTTGCTGGACAGTTTCTGCTTGCATTCAAGGCGGAGGCCTTCCCAGTATGGGGATATGAAAGCGCATTCTATCTCGCACTGCCGGTGATAATCGGAGTGGTTTCGGGACTAGGCACTGACGTACGATTCTTTCGCACAGCGATTATCGACGAAATCTACAAGCCATACGTCCGCACCGCACAGTCAAAAGGCCTCTCGCGCATGCATATTCTGTTACGGCACGTTCTTCCCAATGCCATGATACCTGTAATAACCTACATATCTCTGTCGATACCATTTCTCTTTACCGGGTCGCTATTGCTGGAAAGTTTCTTCGGCATACCAGGCCTTGGATCGGTAAGCATCAATGCAATTCACTCCAGCGACATGGCGGTGGTGCGTGCGATAGTTGTAGTGGGAGCTCTTCTATATCAATTCGTAAACCTTGCAACTGATCTAGCATACGCCGCGCTCGACCCAAGAATAAGATTGAAAAATTGATTGCGCCCGGCAAACGGCCAGATATTCGCAGAACACGAAAACCCCGATTTTGCCGGGGTTTTGCGCTAGTTCAAATTGGAGGTGGGAAGCGGAGTTGAACCGCTGTACGTGGATTTGCAGTCCACTACCTAACCGCTCGGCCATCCCACCGAAATTCACATGAAGTCCTTACGCAGACTTCTTCGCCGCGAGAAGACGAGCATTGATGCGCTTTTCGCGTGCAATGCGGCGATTCCTCTTGGCACGTTTTCTTAACTGTTGTCCCATGCGGCGTAGTATATCATATTCCATCGACGATTGCAAGTGGTATTTTCCAACGAATTGCAAAATTTGCAAAAAGCAGGTCTCGCCTGCATTGACAATGTATCCAAGTGACCATTATAAAATGCATTTTGCGAGAGAAAATGGTTGACAAAGCGGGGTGTGCCCAATAGAATCTTGGCATGAAAACGGGTTTGAAAATCTTTCTGCCTATTCTCTTCGCGTTGTCGCTGCGGGCGGAAGAGATCCGGCATGAAACGCTTTTCAACGGCGCAGAGGCGCAAGGATGGTTCCGCACTGGCGCATCGCTTGTGTCGCCGCAATATCCCGCACGCGTAAAATCCATCGAAATAGTGCGGGCGCCGGGAAACAATGCCGCTATTGAAGTATTCCTCACCGGAGCAAAATTGTGCGAGATCGGCTCCAGCGCGGCATCCGCCGTTATCATGCTCGATCCCAACCCGGAGAACGCGGTGTTCGAGTTGCGGGGAAGCGCGGCTGCGCCGGAACTGCAATCGTTTGCGGCGATATGCGTGGACGATCTTCTCCCGCCGCCGCAGAATGTGAAAGCAATTGCGGAGAACACCCGCAGCATACAACTTTCGTGGACGAAGGTGACGGGGGCGGTCGGCTACGAAGTGGTGGTGCGCTCGGGCGGCGCAAAAGTGGCTGGAGTTTTCGTGGCGGGCGAGAAGAGCGTAAAGGCGTTGGTGGAATTGACGGACGACTTTGTGGAACTTGAAGCGAGCGTCCGGGCTGTGGCGGAGGATGCGGCACGCACTTCGCGGGAATCGGATGTGGTGGCATTGGACATGGAACTTGCGCCTGTATTGTGCGCGATACCGCTTGGCAGGTTAGCCGGCGGCGGCACATACTTCCAGGATTTCTCCACTCTCCCTGTAAAATCGTCCGCGCCGTGGCGCAACGGCTCTACGCTTGAAGGCTGGCGGGCATTCAGAAACGGCGATGCAGTGCAGACCATACCGCCCACGGGCGGAAGATCTACCGCCGGTGGTCTCTATGCAGTCACAAATTCCATTAAACAGGCATTTGCACTCGGCGCACTTTCATCACAAGGCAAGAGCGTGTCGTTCGGATGCGTGTTCACGAACGACACGGCGCGGACGTTCATATTCGAAGAGGCTTCGTGGACGGCTGCACGCTTCAGCGAGGCGAAACCTTCCGTCCAGAATCTCGTGTTTGGATATGCCGTGGAAGAAAACCTTGTGGAGCCCGTGCGCGTGGAGACGTTTGAAGAACGTTCAGAGTGGACGTTCGCCACTAGCGCGGTCTCAAAGGGAATCTCCGCAAAGCCGGAGTATGCCGCAATCCGCCCCGGCGAAGTATTGTATCTGCAATGGCGTTTCACGCCGCCGGACTCCGGCTCGTCGGCAATTGCAGGCATATCCAGCCTGACTGTGCGCTTCACGTCCGCATCCTCCGGCCTTGCAATACGCATCGTAGCAAGGTAGAAAAGCGGCATCATCGTGCCATTCCGCCTGTTCCAAACAGCCACACCCTCCGACAGGATTATGGGAGATCTGTTCAGCGGGCGAACCGCAATGGCGTGCCGATTGAAAGTTCGAGAACGCTTCGTGCCCGCCATCCCCCCCAGACGAACAGCCTCCAAGGTTTAATATCGCGCACGATTTTGACAACTTCCCGTCGCTTATCCAAAAACACAGCGGTTATCGGATACTGCATGAATAGAGTATGTATGGCGTTGCATTTTTCGATAAGCAGTCCCTCGCCTAACGGCGGCGGCGGGCTGCCTATGAGCCCACGCATGCGTTCGCAAAGCGTCCGTGCCACTTTGGCCCGCACGCCATGCAGTTCAATGGTCATGACGGCCTTCGCCATGCCACGGCTCCGCTGCTGGAACTTTGTCTATTCCGGCGATGATGCGCTGGCGCACTGCCTCGAAAACAAGAATCGTGGCCGCCGCGCTCACATTGAGAGAATCGGCCATGCCTAGCATTGGTATGCGTACACGCAGATCCGCTTTGTCCATCCACTCTGCGGTAAGGCCGTACTGCTCCGCACCGAGGGCCAACGCCACACGCCCTGTGAGATCTTCCTCGAAATGCAATTTTTCGGCGTGGGGAGTAGCGGCAAGAATGCGGAAGCCGTGCTGGTTCAGCCAATTGCAAGCCTCCGCACTAGATGCTTCGATTACCGGCACCGAGAAAAGCGTTCCTGTGGAAGCCCTGACAACGTTGGGATTGTGAATGTCGGTTGCCCGGTCGCACACGATCACAGCCTCCACTCCAGCCGCATCCGCACTGCGCAGAATCGTACCGAGATTGCCTGGTTTTTCAATCGCCTCGGTAACGATTACAAGTGCGTTCTCGCTAGGGACAAAATCCGCCAAACGCTTTGACACATGCGGGCCTATCATCAAAAGACCATCAGGGCGTTCGCGATATGCGATTTTTGCAAACGCCGCCTTTGAACAAACGAAGACATCCGCACCGCGTGCGCGGCAGTCGGCAACAATAGTTTCTTCGTTTTCGTTCTTGAGATAGCAGTCCGGACAGCAAAAAAGCGCTTTGGGTCTGTAGCCGTGGTCGAGCGCACGCCGGCACTCACGATACCCTTCTACAATCATCTCGCCGGTCTCCTCGCGCACCGAACAGCTGCGCAGTTTTACGACGTATTTGATTTTGGGATTTGCCGGGCTGGTTATCTCGAACTGCATATCATTGCAATGCAGAAATCAAAAACGAAAGAAGGAGAATTGCATCGGCGTGCATGCCGTCCATGCCATTCTCCATCCTTCATTGGCGATTCCTGCGGCCTGTATTACGCGCCCAACTGGAGACGCACGAAACGCTTGACCGCGACGGGTGCTCCGCCAACGGTCTTTGAAATGCCGTCAAGATACTTCTCGACGGTAATCTCGCCATCTGCCACATAATCCTGCTTGAGAAGCGTGACCTGCGTGGCATACTTGGCCGCCATACCCTTCTTGATGCCTACGAGAGCATTCTCGGGCGGGAGTTTGCCCTTCTGTTCCTTGAGTGCATTGAGTTTGATTTCAAGCTCGTTGTCGACCTCGGCCTGGGGGATGTCCTCCGGCTTGATGTACTTCGGGCTGTTTGCTGCTATCTGCAGGCAGAGCATGTGCGCCGCATCCGCGAGTTCCTTGGATGCCGCCGCCTTGTCGCAAGGTGTTTCGAGTTCGACCAAAACGCCGATCTTCCCACCCATATGGATGTAACCAGAAAGCACACCGGTGCCTTCGAGCACGAAGCGCTCGCTGCGGCGAATCTTGACGTTCTCGCCGGTCTTGGTGAGGAGCATCTTGTATTCATCGTTGAGCGTGGCTTCGATGTCCTTGCCGTCCAGCGCGACCTTCGCGGCATCCTGCGCAAACGAACGGAACGCTTCCGTATTGGCCACGAAATCCGTCTCGCAATTGATTTCCGCAAGCGCGAGAGCCTTGCCGTCATCCGCCTGCGCAAGCGCAATCACGCCCTGCTTGGACTCCTTGTCAACGCGCTTTGCAGCAACAGCAAGCCCCTTCTCGCGGAGATACTTCACCGCTTCTTCCATGTTGCCGTCGGTTGCGATAAGTGCCTCTTTGCAAGCACCCATTCCGGCGTTGGTCGCCTCGCGCAACTCTTTTATCTGTGCAATAGAAACTGCCATTTTCTTGTCCTTTGCTAATCATTTCAACCACGGAACGCGCGAACACTTGCATACGCGCTGGAATACCCCGCGCCAACTTGCCTTGTCCACGCATTCACATGGTTCGTAAAACATCCTTATTCCGCTGCAGGAGCCTCGGGTGCGGGTGCTTCCGCAGGAGCGGCTTCAGGCGCGGGAGCCGGGGCTTCCGCCGCAACTGCCGCCTGTGCTTCCTGGACTTTGGCAAGACGCGCTGCCGCGAGTTCTTCCTTCGCCTTCGCTTCCGCCGCTTCCTTTGCCGCTTTCACAGCCTGTTTGAGTGCTGCGGAAGCGCCTGCCTTTGCGCGGGCGGCCTTGAGACCGTCCTTGCCGGCCTTGTCGGCTGCTGCGGCCTTCTCCGCCGCTGCTTTTTCGCGGCGCGCCTGACTCTCCTCGCGTTCCTTCGCTTCGCGTTCGCGGCGCTCGGTCTCGCGGCGGGCGTTTTCTTATGCTGCCTTCGCGGAGTATTCGGCCTTCGCATCGGCAATCACCTTGGCGATGCCGCGCACGATAAGTTCCACACCCTTTGCGCTGTCGTCATTGCCGGGGATTACATAGTCGATGGGGTCGGGGTTCGCATTCGTGTCAGTGACGGCCACGATCGGTATGTGCAGACGGATCGCTTCTGCAACGGCATTCGCTTCGCG
>JAFVCR010000176.1 GCA_017479035.1 Kiritimatiellia bacterium
CACCTTCCAGAGGAGATCTTCCATCGCGGCACAAATACTGCTATTGCGCACCAGCCGACGCTCGCGGATCGTCGCGCCGCCGGCACATTGCACCCTGCCTACATCGCAATCGTTCACCAGTTCCGCAATCTGTGCATAGAAATTGTATTTCTCCAGCAGCAGTCTTCGCGCTTCGCAGATGGCCTCGAGCCGCTTCTCGTACTGGTTTGTGGCGATGGCATCGCGCACTATCGCCGTGGCTGCCTCCGGGTCGTCGATAGGAATCGGTATAAAACTTTCTGGCGGCAGCACCTCGCCCAAAGTGGGATCGCCCGCATAGAACGGCAGCGTCCACGAAAGAAACGCATCCGCAATCTTCTCGCTCCAGTGGCCCGGTGCTATGTGATTCTCCACGGCCACATGGTATTTGTATGCGTCGAGCGCGTCGAACTTGCGCTCGAGTTTTTTCACTCCCCAGCCAAACCAGTCCAGCCCCGGGATCTCCCGCGCAAGCGTCTCCACCAGCCTGAAACGCGCATGGTGCTTGGTAAAACGCATCTGCTTGGCGGAGCACACGGCCGATATTGTCTTCGTTTTCTCCGGCGGCGCAAACGCCAGATTTTCCGCGAACGTGCGGTTGTTCATCCACTTGAAGTATCCACGCCCCAAACGGTAACCCGGATGCCGTATCGCCTCCGGCGGCTGGTTGGTGAGTACGTGCGCAAACTGGCGCAGATAGTGCGAATTGTAGTGCTTGATGGAAACCGGCTCCACCGTCATTAGAACCGTATTCTCCAGCGGGCACGCCACATGCTCTCGCCAATCGCGCGGGAGTTCATCGTACACCGCCAGCCAATCATATTCCTCTAGCGCGGCATCAACCACGAAACGGCACCCGCCGAAGGCAACTTCCTCCTTCGGTGCGTTTTCGATGTTCCTCCACAACAGTTTTACCGTTTTCATGCGCGTATATTATACACCAAATCTGCGGCGCATGCAACATCTGCGCAATCATTTTAATGTTGTATGGCGCGGCGGGTTGTGGTATAATTTAATAAAAACAAAGGAGCCTCGAATGCGTTTTTCCATATCGTCTTTTGCAGCCGCCGCCACTCTGGCTGCGGCATTGCTGGCCGCGCCGGGATGCTCGTGCTCGCGCGAACCTTCTGCGGCAGACCTCGCCGCCGCCGCCGTCAAAAACTACAACGAAGCCGTCGCCAGGCTCGATTTCGCCACCGCACGCACTCTCCTCCTCGAGCAAGACCACGCCAGCCTCGCCAAACTCGAAGAATTCGCCGCCTCTCGCGGCCTCCTCTCCCAAGCCCCCGCCGAACCGCTCGCATACGTCGTTGTATCCTCCTCCGCCGATGGCGACCGCGCCGAAGTGCGCATCCGCGCCGAAACCCTCCCCGACAGCAAAGCCATGCTGCAAATCGCACGCCTCACCCCCTCCGGCTGGAAAGTCTCCCTCTCCGAATGAAACGCCACGCGGCATATATCTTCGACATGGACGGCGTCCTGTGCGAAACCATCCCCGCGCACATCGAGGCGTGGAAACGCTATTCCCGCTCTCGCGGCCGCGAACTGACCGAAGAAGAAATAATCGCGTGGATGGGTGCCGACAACCGCTACTACCTTGAACGCATCCTCGGCCGCGCCGCCACCCCCGGCGAAGTCGCCGAATGCGTCTCTTCCAAAGAAGGCCTCTACCGCGCCATCATGGCACAAAACCTGCGCGAACCCAAAGGTCTGCGCCGCTTCCTCTCCCGCGCCCGCGCCGATGGAATACGCCTCGCCGTGGCCACTGGCGCACCTCCCGAAAACGTCGAATTTATCATGCGCGGCCTCGCTATAGGCGACTTCTTCGAGAGCATTACCGACTCCGGCAAAGTAGCACATTGCAAACCCGCTCCCGACTGCTACCTCGCCGCCGCTGCCGCACTTGGCCTTGCCGCCTCATCATGCATGGTTTTCGAGGATGCCGCAGGTGGCATAAAAGCCGCACAGGCCGCCGGCATGGACGTTGTGGCCGTCGAAGGCACCCTTTCCCGCAGCGAACTCGCGCTTCTGCACCCGCAGCGGATAATAAAATCGTTCGAGGAGATGCTCTAATGCAGGAATACGAATTGGCCGGTATCGAAGTAATCGCACGCGGCGTGGCAAAACGCGGCGGCAAAGTGCTTCTCTGCAAAGCAAAATCCTCCACCACCACATACCTGCCCGGCGGCCATGTGGAATTCGGCGAAAAGGCCCGTCAGGCACTTGTGCGCGAAGTGCGCGAGGAAATGGGCATCCCCTCCGCCGCCAGTGACTTCCTCGGCGTGGTGGAAAATTCCTTCACCCAGCACGGCAAACCCCATGCCGAGGTCAACCTCGTCTACAAACTCGTCATCGATCCATCCGCCCCCACCGTTTCCCAGGAAGATTGGATCGAATTCCTCTGGTGGGACGTTGCAGACATCGCATCCGCCCGCCTCCTCCCCTCCGAAATGATCCCCATCGTGCAGTCCTGCCCCGGCTGAAAATGCTTGCGGGTGCGGTAATGGTGTGATATAATATCACACGTAAACGAAAGAAGCGTTTTATGATAGACATCAAGAAAATAAGGGACGATTTTGAAGCAACTGCCGCCTCCCTCGCACGGCGCGTCGTGGAACTTGAAATAGTGGCCAAAGCTCGCGACCTCGACGCACAACGCCGCCGGCTCATCGCCGAAACGGAAGACCTCAAGGCCAAGCGCAATGCCGCCTCCAAAGCCATCGGCCTCGCCGTGAAACAAGGCGGCGATGTGGCAGCCGCCAAGGACGAAGTGCGCAAAATTGGCGACCGCATCCAGGAAATCGACCGCGAACTCGCCATTGCCGAAACCTCCCTCCGCGAAACTCTCCTTTCCATTCCCAATCTACCCGCACCGGAAATCCCCACTGGCCCCGACTCCTCCACCAACGTTGTCGTGCGCACTCACGGCGAATGGCACGATCCTTCTTTCAAAATCCCCGACCACATCGAAATCGGTGCCAAACTCGGCCTATTCGACTTCCCCCGTGGTGTCAAACTCACCGGCACCGGCTTCCCCATCATTCTCGGCCAGGGCGCCAAACTCCAGCGCGCTCTCATCCAGTATATGCTCGACCTCCACTGCCAAAAGCAGGGCTACACCGAGATGCTCCCCCCCTTCGTCGTCAACACCGCTTCCATGACCGGCACCGGGCAGTTGCCGAAGTTCGCCGAGGATCTCTACCACTCCAATGCCGACGATTTTTGGCTCATCCCCACCGCCGAAGTCCCCGTCACCAACTATTACCGCGATGACATACTCGATGCCAAATCCCTCCCCGTAAAACTTACCGCCTACACCCCCTGCTTCCGCCGCGAAGCCGGCAGTGCTGGCAAGATGACTCGCGGCCTCCTGCGCGTCCACCAGTTCGACAAGGTCGAGATGGTCAACTTCGTCCATCCCTCCACCTCCTTCGCCCAACTTGAAATTCTCGTTGGCGAGGCCGAAGAGGTCTTGCAGAATCTGGGTCTACACTATCGCGTTCTCATGCTCTCCTCTGGCGACATGGGCTTCAGCGCGGCCAAGTGCTACGACCTCGAACTCTGGGCTCCCGGCGAACAGCAATGGCTCGAGGTTTCCTCCTGCTCTTGCTTTACCGACTACCAAGCCCGCCGCCTCAACTGCCGCTTCCGCGATGCAGACGGCAAAACCAAACTCGTCCACACCCTCAACGGTTCCGGCGTAGCCCTTCCCCGCTTGATGGTTGCCCTCCTCGAACAGCATCTGAACGAAGACGGCTCCGTAACCATCCCCGAAGTGCTGCGCCCGTACATGGGCGGCGCGGAACGTCTCGAACCTCTCGCCAAATGAGCCCCGTATGAAACGTCTTCTGCTGACGATCGTAGTGCTTGGCGCACTTGCCGTATGCATCTGCCGCATCAAAGGCGTCACTTTTGCCGATGTGCGCGCATTCATGCGCAATGCCGAGCGCACGATCCTCGGCGAAGGCGAATCTAAAAAAACACCTTCCGGCTTTGTTGGCGAGTTTGCAGACGAATTCGCTCAAGCGGTTGAAGCGGCTCTCCCCGGCGCGGACGCACAAGAGGCCGTTGAGGAACAGATACGCGAATTGCGCAAACGCCTCGCAGCCCGCGAAGAGGCTATCCAGCTCGCAAACTCCAAATTGAGCCCGTATATCACCGAAGCCGTGCGCCTCAAACGCGCTTACGATGCCGCCGTCAAGAAAATCGACAATGTCAAAGAACAATATGGCCAGACCAGCGCGGAAATGACCGTTGCCTATCAAAATATGGTCGCCGTCAAAGACAAACTGGAAACCGCCAACCGCAAGCACCGCGAGTGGAAAGAACGCAACCGCTCGCGCCTTGCCGATCCCGAAAAGGATCCCGAAATAATCGAAATCAAAGACGCTCTCCGTGCTCTTGGCGTTCCCCTTTGAACCGCCTCCGCTTCCCTCGCGCCCCCATTCCTTCTCTCCCCTCTAGGCATGCACGCCATGCCTTTGCGCCATAGCTCTGCCGACTGCCATTTAGGCGCAGTATCCTGACACTCGCACTTAGTCCACCTTGCCCCCGATTAGCACCCTTGCCTTTCAAAAAAGTTTTGGTCGTTCAAATTAAATCTTTAGGTCGACCTAATCTCTACATTGGGTCGTTCAAATTGCACCATTAGGTCGACCTAATCACTACATTAGGTCGGCCTAATCATTCAATTTGATCGATCAAATTACTGTATTGGGTCGACCTAAATAAATTCGCACCTCTCTCTCTGCCGTCATCAACACGCCTAACGATGCCCAAGCCCGGATAATTCATTAAAAAGCAAGCAGCGCGGACAATCGTCCGCGCTGCTTGGCATTGTGCGCCAGTTATGTATTGGTATTCTTCAGCCGTTGCGCCCGCGAAGGGTGCCGTGGCGGAGGAACCCGTCGTATTTGCGCACAAGCAGGTGCGACTCCATAATCCGGAGCGTATCAAGTGCCACACCCACGATAATCAAGAGCGACGTACCGCCGAAGAACGACGCTATCGCCCAAGGCAACGGAGTCGGCTTGGAAAACGTCTTCATCAAAAGTTCCGGCAAAAGCGCTATGATGAGCAACCCAGTACCGCCTATCAACGTCACGCGGGTCATCACCGCATCAAGATATTCCGCTGTGGCGCGGCCAGGGCGAACCCCCGGGAGGTAGGATCCCTGCTTCTTGAGGTTCTCGGAGATTTCCACCGCATTGAACTGCGTAGCCACCCAGAAGAACGAGAAGAACAAAATAAACGCCGCGTAGATCACAAGGTAGGTTATCGAACGGTGCTGGAGCGCATCGCCGAAATCCTTGAGCCACTGCAGAACGGTGAAGCCGTGCGGATTTATCTTGGCAAGAAGAAATGCCGGAATCTGCAATAGCGGCCCCGCAAAGATGATCGGCATCACGCCGGAATAGTTAACGCGCAACAGCATGTAGTCGGAACGCATCCCGTACGATGCCCCGCCCACCGCGCTGCGTCCGGCAGAGTGTATGAGAACGCGGCGCACGCCCTGCGTAAGCATCACAGTTCCCATTATCACGAAGAAGCCCAGGAAAAGCACGATCGCAAGTTCCGCCAAGGACGCATGCTCCAGCGAACCGCCGAAATAACGATTCCACGCATCGTACAACGCACGGGGAAGCCGCGACGTGATGTTGATCATGATGATCAGCGAACCGCCGTTGCCAATGCCGAACGTCGTTATCTGGTCGGCAATCCACATTACGAAAAGCGACGCGGTCGTCATCCCAATGACGGTCATCAAATGGAAGCCCAACCCCGGATTTGTCACAAGTTCCACGTTCGCGGGCAACCCCAACGCCGCCGGATGGCTCAACGCCGTGGCAATACCCCACGACTGCGCCACGCAAAGGACAATCGTAAGATAGCGCGTAATCTGCTGCAACTGCTGCCTGCCCGATTCCCCCTCCTTCTTGAGTTTCTCAAGCGAAGGTATCACGGACGAAAGAAGTTGTATCACGATCTGCGCCGAAATATACGGCCATATCGAGAGAAAGCCGATTGCGCACTGCCCCAACGCGCCGCCGGTGAACATTTCCAGCCAGTCGAGCGCACCGCCCGTAGTGTCGCGGGATGCAAAGTCGGATATTACCTGCTGCAGAGCCTTCCAGTCCACGCCAGGCGTGGGAATCTGGGAGACGAGGCGGCACACCGCCACGAGCCCTAGCGTTATAAATATCTTTTTCCGCAATTCGGGAATGCGGAAAACATTGGAAAATCCTTTGAACATAGACATGGCCATCTCCAGTTTGCAGTTTGCAATGCAATTTGCAGTTTGCAGTTTGCAGTCGTGCCAGCGGCATCGCGCCAACTGAAAACTGCAAACTACAAACTGCAAACTATCAGGCTACCGTGCCGCCGGCGGCTTCGATCTTGGCCTTTGCCGCAGCGGAGACGGGCACCTTCACCGTGAGTTTCTTGGTGAGGTCGCCGGTTGCGAGGATTTTGATCTTCGGCCTCTTCGGGTCGTGGAGACCTTTCGCGGCGAGCGTCTGCACCGTCACCTCGTCCCCAGCCTCGAAAAGTTTTTCAAGCGTAGCCACGTTCACGCCGAACGACGCAACACGGAACTGCGCATTGTTGAAACCGCGCTTGGGCAGACGGCGCACGAGCGGCATCTGGCCGCCTTCAAAGCCGAGTTTCTGCTTGTGTCCCTTGCGGGCGTTCTGACCCTTGTGGCCGCGCGTGGACGTCTTGCCCATGCCGGAGCCGCAACCGCGGCCGACGCGCTTCGTACGATGGCGCGCGCCGGGAACATTCGTCAAATTGGAAAGATCCATTTCAAATGCCTTTCATTGTCTGCTTACGCACGAAGCGCGGCGATTTCATCCGCCGAGCGCAACTGCGAAAGCGCGTTCATGGTGGCTTTCACCACATTGAGACGGTTCTTGGAGCCGAGGCTCTTGCCCACTGCATCCTTCACGCCCGCCGCTTCAAGGACGGGGCGCATGCCGCCGCCCACGATGAGCCCGGTGCCCTCAGGAGCCGGCTTGAGGAGTATCCTCCCGCCGTCGCACTCGCCTGTCACTTCATGCGGAATGGTGGTACCCACGCGCTTGATTTCCACGAGGGACTTGCGTGCGGCGTCTCCGCCCTTCTTCACTGCATCGCCCATCTCGTTGGCCTTGCCGAAACCGACTCCCACCTTGCCGTCCTTGTCGCCCACGACCACAACGGCGGAGAAACTCATGCGGCGGCCGCCTTTGACGGTCTTGGCGCAGCGGTTGACGAACACAACGTTCTCTTCGAGTTCGTCTGCGGCGCCCTCGTTGCGGCGCTTGTCACGATTGAATGCCATTATTCAG
>JAFVCR010000177.1 GCA_017479035.1 Kiritimatiellia bacterium
CTCGGCCACCTCATCCCCGGCGGCACCGGCTTCCCGCTCCATCGCTATGTGAAACTCGTGCCTCTGTGCGAGCCCGTGTCCGACGCGGTAATGGAAGAACTCCGCCGCGAAGCCAAGGCCAAGCAGGATTCCCTCTATCAAATCTCCTCCACCACCGAAGGCGAAGAGGGAGATGAAGAGGCCGAGAGCGCAGATGCGGCACCCGTTGCGGAACTCGTCAACGATGCCACGTTCGACGATGCGCCCGTCAGCGACGATTACGCGTCCGCCGACGACGTGTCCGACTCATACGAGTCGTAACACGCGGCACACGGCGGCGTTCCGCCGGAAAAACGCAGGCTTAATGCCTGCGTTTTTTGTTTTTCTGCCGTATTTACCGCAAGCCATCAAGCCGGTTTTCCGCGCGGCTTGCGCGGCAGGGGGAAATATGGTATAATAGAAACATGACCCAAGGCAGGATCAGAGTGTTTTTGCTGTGGCTCGCGGACATGGCATGCATGGCCGGAGTGTGGTTCGCGATAGTCAAAGCATACCACGCTCTCGGTTTCGGGCGGTATGTACTTGCGGACTATCTCAATGCGTGGCCGATTCTCCTTGAAGCGACGTTTCTGAATATCCTCTTCAAACTGTATCACGGCAACTGGCTGTATCCGTCGGTGCCGCTTTCGCCGGTGGAGGAGTTCCGCCGGTTGACGGGGTCGCTTTTGATAACCCATGCGAGCGTGATGACGGTGCTAGGGTTTGCGCACCAGGAGGAGAGCATATCGCGATTTGTGCTTGCGGCGAGCTGCCTTGTGTCGATACTGCTGGCGCAGAGCGTGCGCAATGGCATGAGGCGGCTGATGCTGTGGTGCAGGATAGGGCAGATCCCGGTGGCGCTGGTGGGATCCGGCGCGGCGGCGGAGCATACGGCGCGGCTGATACTTTCCTCAACATATCTCGGGTTGAAGATAGTGGGCACGTTCGACCACCGTGGCGTGGAGATCGCCGGGCTGGAGAGGCTTGGTTCGTTGAAGGACATCGTGCCCGTGTGCCGCAAACTCGGCATCAAGATAATGATAGCGTGCGAGGACGAGAGGCTTTTCCGCGAGCAGTTGCGCGATTTCACCGGGCATTTCCAGCACATTGAATACCTGCCGCCGGGCGAGACGTTCCCCGTGTTCGGCGCGCGGGCGGTGTCTTTGGAAGGAGTGGGAGGCCTTGAAATGGTCAACCAAGGCCGCATGAAATTGCTGCGCCTGGAGCGTGAAGTGCTCGACAAATCCCTTGCGATACTGCTCTTTGTGGTGGCGTTGCCGCTGTTCGTGATAGTGCCGGTTGTAATCAAACTCACGTCGCGCGGGCCGGTGTTCTACCGCCATCATCGCCTTGGGCGCGGCGGCAGGCCGTTCAAGGAGTGGAAATTCCGCAGCATGTATAGCGACGCAGACCAGCGTTTGGAGGAACTGCTTGCCGCAGACCCCGCTTGCGCCAAGGAATGGAAAGAGAAATTCAAACTGGCCAAAGACCCGCGCATAACGCCGTTCGGGCGGTTTTTGCGCAAGACTTCCATAGACGAACTGCCGCAACTTTTCAACGTCTTCATGGGTGAAATGGCACTGATAGGCCCGCGCCCGATAGTGGAAAGCGAAGTGCCGCACTACGGCACGGTCTACGACATCGTGGCATCCGTCAAACCGGGCATAACGGGGCTTTGGCAGGCGTGCGGCCGCTCCAATACTAGTTACGAACGCCGCGTGGCTTTGGATGTGGAGTACATTCTCAACTGGAACCCGTGGATGGATTTGTGGATAATACTCCGCACGGCACTGTCGGTATTGGCGATGAAAGGATCCTGCTGATGCGTCTTTCCCGCCGTTTCATCCTCAAGCGCGACCAGATCTCCGTTTTGATCGCAAAGGATTTCAAACTCAAGTACGACTCCACCGCACTCGGGTTTTTGTGGTCGATGCTGATACCGCTTTTGATGAGCGGCGTGTATTATCTCGTGTTCGGCGTGTTGATGCGCTGGGGCAGGGTGGAGAACTACCTGCTCTACCTCATAAGCGGCACGTTCCTGTGGCAGTTTTTCGCAAACGTCGTGATGCAGAACGGGCGCATTATGATGGCAAATGCCGCATTGCTGAAGAAGACCGCGTTCGACCGCCGCCTGCTGGTGTGGGGGACGTTTTTCACGGAGGGGGCGCACTTCGTTCTGACCATTCCGGTGATGATACTCGTGATGCATCTTTTCGGGGTGCGCTTCACTCTGGCGGGGCTTGCGAATATCGTCCTCATCGTGCCGTGCATTGCGCTTCTGGCGGTGGGATGCGGCTATTTCTACGCCGCGTGCAACCTGTATTTCCGCGATCTCGAACGCATCATGACGATCGTGATGATGTCGTGGCTGTACTGTTCGCCGGTGTTCATACCTATTCAGAACATCCCGCAGAAGGTGCTGGCGTATTACAATCTCAACCCGATGACTGGCATCCTCTGCGCTTGGCGAGACGTGTTCTACACGCCGTCGTTCCATCCGCAGCGGATGGTGTATGTTTTCTGCGTGGCGCTTGCAGTGTTCTTGGCGGGGCGTTTCGTCTTCCGCCGGCTGGAGCCGCGTTTTGCCGAAATGATGTAGCAATGAGCGAGCCTGCAATAGAAATTTCACACCTCACAAAAACCTTCCGCCGTGTGCAGAGGCACTACGGCCTCAAGGCTATGTTGCTGCATCTGCCGCAATATATACGCGACCGCTCCCGTGCGGAACCGTTCAAGGCACTGGACGATGTTTCGCTCACGATAAACCGAGGCGAGCGCATCGGCCTTGCCGGGCACAACGGCTGCGGCAAGACCACGCTCCTCTCCGTAATCGGCGGCGTATACAAACGCTACTCCGGCTCCGTGCGTGTGCGCGGGCGCGTCTCCATGATGCTGGCTCTTGGAGCCGGTTTCAACAACCAGCTCTCCGGCCGCGACAACATTCTCCTCAACGGCATCCTCCAGGGTAGAACCCGCGCCGAAATGCTCGAGCTCATGCCGTCCATTATCGACTTTGCCGACATCGGCCAGTTCATCGACGCACCCCTCTACCAGTATTCCTCCGGCATGCTTGCGCGGTTGGGTTTTTCCGTGGCCACCGCCATCGAGCCGGATATTCTCCTCGTGGATGAAGTAATGGCCGTTGGCGATGCCGATTTCCGGAAAAAGTGCGCCACGCGCATAGATGCGCTCCTCTCCGGCGGCACCACGCTGATACTCGTTTCGCACTCGGCAAGCGACCTCAAACGCCACTGCCGCCGCATCGTAACGCTGGATCACGGCAGGATAGTTTCCGACGTATCCAACACCTAACCCCGCATATGGATGATTGCCCACGCCGGCATAAACAAGAGATCTCCGCCATTGGCGAAGATCTCTGCTTGCACGGCAGTGCGTGCCTGGATGGAGGGAAATGGATTACCAGCGCGTGTCACGGTCGAAACCGCGATCGCCGCGATCGCGTCCCCAGCCGCCGCCGCGTTCGTTGCGGTCGAAACGGCGTTCGCCACGGAAGGAGCCGCGCCGCTCTTCACGGGGCTTGGGCTGCGATTCGTTGACGCGCACGGGGCGTCCGTCGAGGGGTTGGCCGTTCAGTGCTGCGATGGCGGCATTCGCTTCATCGGGGTTGGGCATTTCAACAAACCCGAAACCTTTGGAGCGACCTGTCATGCGGTCTGTGACGACCCGGGCGGAGGTTACCTCGCCGAATGCACCGAACGCGGCACGCAGGCCATCGTCATTGGTGGCATAGGCCAGGTTTCCGACATAAATATCCATTTTCTAGTCCTTGTAATCTATCTATATGTTTCGACCCATCCTCGGCACGCGCCTTGTGAGAATCAAACTTCATGGAATATACACTTTTCCACGAGATTTGTCAAGCGGAAAACCCAAATAACAACCGCGCGAAATGAAAGGGAAAATCTACCTGCGCGATATGTTTTGCCGCATGGTGCTAGGCTGCGCCGTCAATACAGTTTCCTGCCGTAGACGAGGATTTTGTTCAGGTGGAAGACCTCTTTCTTTGCGCCTTTTTTGCGGGATACGCGGACGTATTTCGCACGCGGCGCTTTGCCGCGCAGGTCGATGCGGTAGGTTTCCTTCACGGTGTTATCGGTATAAACTGCGGACCAGGTTTCGCCGTCTTCGGAGACTTCCACCACAAGCGGCACTTGGCGCGACGCGTTGTAGCCGCCGGTGCGGTTTTCGATGAGCACGCCTGTTACGTCGGTAGGGCCGGCAAGGAGCACTTTAGCCCAAGGGAATTCTTCGCCGTCGGTATGGAACGCGCTGCCGCCGCCCACGGGGGAGGCATCGATGGCGAGCGGATAGCGGGCGGGATTGTCGTAATTGCAAGTGGTGGATGTTTGCAGGAGGCCGTCTTCGCTTACGAGGTCGCCGCCGAAATCCTTTGCGGGATATTTTGCGCCAGTGCCTGTTTCGGGCGGGGACATTTTCTGCTGCATTTTTACCATTTCGCGGAATGCTTCGATGCTGCCGTTGCGCGATGCGGTGAGGATGAGCGGCCTAAAATCGATTTTGCCGTCAGCAGCGGCCGCGCCGCCTTTTTTGGAGGATTTTGCGCTGGCGGCGGCGATGGCTTCGGAAAGGCATTTGTTGAACGTGGCAACGCCGTCTGCGGTTTTCGAGAAGAACTCGCTGCCCCAGCCCATCGTCTGCGAGAAATAGTCCCCCGTGCCGAATTGCGCGGCTAGCATGGCTTTGAGAATCGTGTAGCGAGTCTGGCGATCGGTTCCTGCAAGGTCGCCCCAAGTTTTGAGGACGGTGCCGAAGTCAGCCTCTTCCTGGATGCGGTCGTCGTCCTGGCGCAGGAGCGGAGCGAATTTTACGAGATCGGCTGCGAGTTCCTGCTGGCCCTTTTCCTTGGCGACGCGCTCGAAGTACGGCGTTAGAATGTCCCACAACGGCTGGCGGCCGGACTTCATGCCCTTGGCGCATCCGCGCACCCATTTGCCCACTTTGTCCAGCGGTGCACCCGTGCGCATGAGCCATTGGCCGTATGCGTTGAACGCGCCGTAGTGCTCGCGGTGCGCGGCGCATGCGTATTGGTAGAACGCCTCTACGGATTTGGCATCCTTCTTCATCTCCTCCGCCAACTGCGCCAATGCGATAAGGCGTTCCGCCGCCAGGCGTGTCTCGCGTTCGCAGTTGTACGTCTTTTCTATCGCCACGGAATACTGCCACGGATGGCGGTTCCACAAGCAAAGATGCATCTGCGAATGCCCCGTGACGGAATAGTTCAACTCCCACTTGCCGTTTGCAAGCCGGCGCGAATATGCGCAGTGCCCCGGCTGCCCCACCGTGGTGGACGGCAACCCGTGCGCGTTGGCCGTGGCGCTACCGAATTTCGAGAGTTCCCCGCACACGCCGCCTACTATCTGCGAATACTTGCGCTTGGGCCATTCGCCGGCAGTCGCCCACGGCTTATAGTAGAACGGCCCGTGGACGCTGTCGCCAAAACAGTTTTTGAGCCTGTATACTATCATCCAGCACGTGCCGCCGTATTCGCGCATTGGCAGGTTCACGAACTGGTTGAGGTGCCGTTGCTGCGCGGCCATGTTGTCGCAACTGCCTGTGGAGTGGCCCTGATGCAGCGCAAAACGCCACAGCCATACGGGCTGATCGTACGCGCTTTTGTGCAGGCGACCCTTTTTGGCGGCCTCGCGATAAGCATCGAGCACGTCGGCAAGCCATGCTTCATCGCGGTCGGAATATATCTGCGCGAGAGCCGTCATGAAGCGGCGGCCTTCGTTGTCTTCGTACTTGCCGCCATCGAACGGCACCCACTTGCCGCCGTCCTGGAAGATGAGTGCCTCCAGTGCGAGAATAGCCTTTGCGCCCGCGCCGGGGCCTGTGGAAGCCTCGCACCATGCGTCTTGGCTGTTGGCGGGGAACGTGCCGCTCCACGCGAAATCCTCCATCCATTCGCGGTCGTTGAGAAACGCCTTCACGAACTGCGCGCTGCCTGGCCTGTTCACGA
>JAFVCR010000020.1 GCA_017479035.1 Kiritimatiellia bacterium
CCAAAAATCCGGAATAAGGGTGTTCCCCGCGCGCGCTCAATGGATTGCTTTTCCGCTTTTTGCTTGCATTTCAGCCAGTAAATGTGCTATAATCAACCAATTCATTTCGGGAGTATGCAATGGCTAATCTTTATGTTGACAAGTTCATGGCGGCTTTTCCTTTTGAGGGGCTGACCTACGATGACGTGACGCTAGTTACGCAATATGCGGACTTCCTGCCTGACGAGGCAAGCCTTGAGACGCGCCTCACCTCGCGCATGAAAATCAACATTCCCTTCATCTCCGCCGCGATGGACACCGTCACCGAAGACAAAATGGCCATCGCTATGGCTCTCGCCGGCGGCATCGGCGTGATACACAAGAATCTCGAAAACGAAGAACAGGCCGCGCAAGTCCGCCGCGTGAAGAATTATCTAAACGGCCTCATCGCCAAGCCCGTGTGCTTCCATCAGGACGACGACATTTCCTTCCTCCGTGCGGAAAAGAAACGCATGGGTCTCAAGTTCAACGGCTTCCCCGTCCTTGACAGCGAAGAGAGGCTCGTGGGCATGATAACAGGCTCCGATTTGCGTTTCGCGCCGCAGAACGCGCGCAAACTGCGCGATGTTATGACGAAGACCTCCATCACGTCACACCCCGGCACCACGCTGAAGGAAGCCTACGACATCATGGTGGCGGAGAAGATCGGCAAACTCCCGTTGGTCGATGCCGACGGCCGTCTCGCAGGCTTGTATTCTTTCACTGACGTGCAGGAGATAGTGGAAAACAAAGACTCCACCATCAATCGCGATGCAAAATTCCGCCTGCGCGTTTCCGCCTCCGTTTCCGGCGGCAAGGGAGATTACGAGCGCATGGAACGCTTGGCCGATGCTGGAGTTGACGTGGTGGTGGTGGATTCCGCTCACGGCCACTCCAAGGGCATCATGGATATGACCTCGTGGATTGTGAAGCATTACCCCGAAATCGACGTGATCGCCGGCAACATCGCTACAGGCGATGCCGCGGTGGCGTTGCGCGATGCCGGTGCGCACGCAGTGAAGGTCGGCATCGGCCCTGGTTCCATTTGCACCACGCGCGTAGTGTGCGGCGTGGGCATACCACAGTTGACGGCGGTCTACAATGCGGCCAAGGCATTGGAGGGATCGATCCCCGTGATTGCGGATGGCGGCATCAAACTTTCCGGCGACGTCCCCAAGGCTATCGCGGCAGGCGCTTCCACTGTAATGCTGGGCAGCGTCCTTGCCGGCACGGAAGAATCCCCCGGCGAGAAGATTTATTCCAACGGGCGGCAGTATGTGGTGTATCGCGGCATGGGTTCGATGGCTGCGCTCAAGAACGGCAAAGGCTCGCGTGCGCGCTATTTCCAGGACAACGAAGCCGAGGATGATCTCGTCCCGCAGGGAATCGAAGGCATGGTGCCTTATTCCGGCCACGTGCATTCCATCATGACGCAGTTCTGCGGCGGGCTGAAAGCATCGCTCGGCTACTGCGGCACGCGCACTATCGCCGAACTGCAGGAACGCGGCAAGTTCTACCGCGTCACAGCGGCGGGTCTGCGCGAAGCACGCCCCCACGACATAACCATCACCAAAGAAGCGCCGAACTATCGCGCGTAAGACACCGTCACGTCAGCAGATTGTGGCGGTAGAGATGGCGCACGGCGTCGCAATCCTGCGTGTGCCCGGCGCGGTAAGATACCACAGTTCCGATGAAACGGTCTGCCCCTGTAAGGCACAACGCCGCCAACAGATCGAGTGCGGCGCGATGCCAGACGGGTTCGAGGAACTTGTCCGTGCCGTCGAGCGGGAAGCGTGGCTTGCCGTAGTATTTGCGCCCGTGGATGAGGATATTGTCGTTGTCGTAGCCGAGGTTGCGCGTATCGGCAAAGAGTTTGCCGATGGTCTTGGCAAGGAGATACTGGCGGTGCGTGGCGTTTGTGCGGGCGAGGGTGGCGCGGCGGAAAGTTTCAGGCGTTACGTCAAACACTATGCGTTGGCGGCCTATCACGGTGCGCCAGTCGATTGCCACATCGAGGCGCAGCACATGGCTGCCCGGAGCCGGCGGCAGAAACAGCAGGAAGTCCCCTCGCGTCCCGGCAAAGCCTATCGGTTCCTTGACGTATGTGAACGTGGCATCCTCCTGCGTCTCTACAATGCCGGCGTGTTCTATGGCCTTGACCAACGGAAGGGATGACGCATTGAAAAGCGGCGGGTCCCCCGTGGAGGTTTCGATCACGATATTGTCCACGCCCATGCCTAGTTTCAGCGCGATGATATGCTCTGCCATGCGCAGATAGTTGTGTGGCGAGCCGCTGCGCAGCACCAGATTGCGCGCGCTGGTCCACAGATTTGCTATATCTACTGCGGTGTCGAGCTGTTCGGGCTGGTCAGTCCTGCGGATCCACCATCCGGGCATTTGCGCCGGCGCGAACGTGATGGTGGCTTTGCGCTTGCCTTTGAACGTCCCCACGCCGGCTACGCTTTGCGCCTTGGCAATAGTGCGGCGCTTGAGCGGGAAGGGGTCTTTTTCGCCGGTGAGGCGCACATCGTCCACTCGTTGGGCATGGAAGCGTTCAAGTGCGCGGGCGAATGCTTTTTCATCGCCCACGATGCGTAGCGGCTGGTTGTAGGTGAAGTCGGTATTCATAGGCAGTCATCTTCTTGGAGAGGGTGCGTCCACCATGCGTTTGAGCGCGGGCGTAAACTCCGCCGGCATCCCCAACGATTCCATCGTAACTCGTATTATTTCATAGTATTCACCGGGTTTCGCACCCAGTTTCCACGATAGGCACGGCTTGCGCTCGCCCCTTCGATACGGGAAATACAACCACGAATACGGCCACTTGTTGTTGTTCTTGTCCAAGGCCGATTCCACGAACGCCCTCTCTGGCTCCTTGAGTTTGTCCAGATCAATCACCACGCCCTTGTATTTTTTCTTGTCTTTTGCCGCATTCTTGCCGGCATCATGCCCCTTGCCGCCTTTGTTCTTGCCTTTGCCGGCCTTGCCGTTGTCGTCTTTTTTCTGCGGAAGTTCCAGTACTAGCGTCACTAGGTTTTTCGATGCGTAGTCGCGCGTCCATGTGGCGTTCTTGATGACCTTGCCCACCAGTTCCTTCCCGGTTTGCGACCCCTTTAGCGTAAACACCAATAGTATCGGCTGCTCCAGCGCAAACGAAACATCCAGCGCCTCTTGCAAATCCGAATATACCGGCTTCTTCGTCCCTTTCCACGGTTTTGCGTTGGGGTCTCTCTCCGGGATGACGGGTGCGGCGGCGAACGCTGCAAATGTCGCCGCTGCCGCCAACAGGCAGAGTATTCTCTTCATTGCTGTTTCGATTCCTTTCCGTCTATACGCTTCGCCAAGCGCCGTGCCAGATGCGGCAGCGCGGGATCTCTTGCGCCGCACACCGCCACCGCCATGCCGGGCGTAGCCGCCTCCGATTCTAGCAAAAACGCCTCTGCTTCGTCAAGCGTTTCCGCCAGGTTGACCTTTGCGCACGGATCAAGCGCAATCATCGCTTTCACAAGGTCTTGCGAGTTTACGCTCCTGTCCGCAGTGCCGCCCGCATCGTACACCGGCGGCAATACAAGCACATCTTGCCTGCGCAGCGTATGCACGAACATCTCCGCAAGAGAGTCCTTCATTTTCCGCAGCGGCGCATACCCGTGCGGACGCCACATCATCGCCACACCCTGCGGATGCAACTCCTGCAAGGCCACAAGTGCTGCTTTGAGTTTTTCCGTATTGTGGGCGTAGTCGTCGTAGACGCGCTCGCCTATTTTCTCGAGCCTGCGCACCACGCCGCCGAACGTCCCCATCGCTTCGCGCACCCGCTCTGGCTCCACGCCCGGCAATGCCATGCGCGCCATCTGCATCGCCAGCAGCGCATTGGCGCGGTTGTGCTTGCCCGGCATGGGCAATTGCTCCATGCCGTTTTGCTCCGGCAGGCCTTTGCGTCCGTCCACCACCGGGCCTCCGCTACTTGATGCGATGAACGCATCGAAGACGCGGTTCATTTCATCCTCGCCATAGTGGTCTGCACTGGCGTTTGTAACCACCACTCCCCACGGCTTGTATGCCACTAGGGATTTGTCGCTCTCGTCCGCTTCGATTACGGCAATTTCTCCCTTGCCGTTGCGCACGCTGCCCACGCGGGTGCCATCTGCGTCCCAGCCTGTCACCGCCGCGCCGTTCACTACCAGCGGATCGGCTCCGAGTTCTGCGAGTATATGCCCCAGCATGGCCGTAACGGTTGATTTCCCGCACGTTCCAGTTACTGCTATCAACCTGCGTTTGTTGACGATTTCCGCCAACGCCTTTGCGCGGTGGACTACTCTCACGCCGGCTTTCTCCGCCGCCGCAAGCCCCGGGTGGTTCGCCTCTATCGCAGTGGTTATCACAAGCGCGTCAACCGAGCCGTCGATACCCGCGCCGCCCGCCTCCGGGAAGAACTTTACTCCCTCGCGCCGCAGCGTTTCCAGCGTTTCGCTTGTGCCGCCCTTGTCGAGCTCCCTGTCTGCGCCTTGCACGGCGTATCCCATGTCGAGATACGCCTGTGCAAGCGCGCTCATCCCCACGCCCCCGATGCCAAGCAGATGGATCTTCATCGATTTACTTGAAGAGCCCGCCGGCGGATTTCAGCAACCCGGAAGCCGTATCCACTGCGCCGCCGCCGATGTTCTTGAGCGTGTCCACTGTAGCATCCGCAGCCGCTCCCACGTCCACGTTCTTCAACGCGTCTGTTGCCGTGCCAAGCGCATCCGTTGCAAGATCCGCCGCGCCGGAGCCGACGTTTTTCAACGTATCCGCAGCCGCGCCCACATCCACATTCTTCAACGCATCCGTAGCCGTACCGAGTGCACCCGTTGCAAGATCCGCCGCGCCGGAGCCAACGTTTTTCAACGCATCCGTTGCCGCGCCCACGTCCACATTCTTCAATGCGTCCGTGGCCGTGCCAAGCGCACCCGTTGCAAGATCCGCCGCCGCGCCGATAGCCTGCCCGCCGATTTTCAACGCACCCGCGCCGAGCGCGCCTGCAAATTCGGTAAGGCCTCCCGCCACCGCAACGAGTTTGTTCCAGATGTAGAGCGGCAGTTCCTTGAGAGTCATCTCGCTTTCCTTGCCAATGTCGGTGAGATGGATTGTCACCGGCACGGGGATAGTCACAAGCCCGTAGCGGAAGGAGATGTTCTTCAGCGTGAGATCTTCTATCACTACCTTCTTGTTGCCGGCATCGCTCTTGTCTTCTTCCTCTTCTTCATCCTTTTCTTCGTCGCCAAGGACGTTCTTCAGGATCCAGTCGAAGTTGCTGCCCTTGAACTCGGGGTCTGCCGGATCTTTGTAATCAACGTAACTTGCAAAGAAGCCGTCAAGCGTTATTTCGTGGATCAAGATGTTGTCCGTCACGAGCGACGGGAAATCCGCCACTACGCGGAACGTGCCAATCTTCACCGCGTCTTCCACGCTGCATCCTTCCGGGTTCGACAGCGTCATATCGTTCAACTCCACTCGCCCCGTGTATGGATTGAACGTGAAATTCCCGATGTTGAAGCCTGTTTTCGTAATGCCCGGCACCACGCAGTTTGCCACGCCCTTTACCGTAGGCCCCACCCACAGCGGCGCGGCCGCCAGCAGCACCAGTGCCAGCACCACCGTTATGCCGAGCGTCCACAATAGAGCTTTTGCGATTTTGGCAAGGCAGCCTTTGGACTTTGGGGCTTCCTGCTCTGTCGTTCCGGTTTCGTTGTTGTCGGCCATAGCCTCGTCTCCTTCTTTGTTTGGTTGTTTATTGGTTTTCCACATTCGATGTTTTAAGGAAGTCGGTAAGCGCGGCGAGTATGTCTTCTTCGCCGATCCATCCCACCTCCTTGAAAGATTCCGCATCGTAGACCGCCGCAACGCGGCTTTTCGATTTCCTCATCACGGGCAGTATGTCGTCTGCACGCATGGTGGCGGGTATGCGCAATTCCACGCCCTCCGGCACTTGTTCCCTGTGCATGAGATCCTCCGCAAAGGATTCCTGCAGCTCGAGCACCTTTTCTATCATTGCCCGCTCGAACCCGGAAAGACGCGTTGCGGCCTCGCCGTCGTTGTCCACGAAATCCAGCAACCCGTCGCGCGAAAGCACCGCATCCCTCCTGCGTTTCTCTTCGCCGAAAAGCCTCCTCGTGAATGCCGCGAACACTTCCACCACGGGCTTGAACGCCCACGCCGCCGCACGATACGCACCTGCCATCTCCATCGAGCCTTTCAGCGGCCCTATCGCAAATACGAGTTTCGGCAGATACTCCCCGCAGAACACCATCGCAAGCGCGCTGCCCGCGCTCCACGTCCATCGCACCCATGCGCCGTCGTCCGCAAACCATTCCACCGCCGCCACCGCGCTTGCCGTTGAGAATGCCGAACCTGCAAGATTGTTCCCCACCAGCAATGTAGTAAGCATGCGGCTTTTGTCTTCCAGCGACTCCGCAAGCGATATTGCCTTCTTATCGCCCATGCGCACAAGCCCTGCAAGCCGCGTGGGCGAGAGTGCCAGAACGCCGGTTTCCATTCCCGCGAAAAACGCCGCCGCCGCCAGCGCGGCTACCATCGCGCATGCAAGCACAAACCCCGTCATTTCCGCGCCTCCATGCCCACAGGCTCCGCCAGCACTTCCAGAATGTCGCCGCGTGTTATCATGCCGGCTGTCCCTCCCCAGCGATCCTGCACAAGTGCCACCCGTTGCGACTTCTTCACCATTGCCACCAGCACATCGTCCAGCCTGTCGGAATCGCGCACTTCAAGCGGCTTTTGCACCACTCCTGCGGCCTTGTCGTAGAAGCCGTCCACGCAGTCTAGGCTGCCTCTGTAGACTGGCAGGAACGAATGCGCCACTTCTCGTGCCTCACGCGCCATTTCCCCTGGCGAGAGTTCCGCCTTCAGCCCCTGCATCCGCACGCGCGGTGTCATCTCGTTCACGGCGTAGAGTTCCGTCAGGCGCATCACACCTTCCACCATGTCCGCTTCGTCGGAATCGATAATACCGTTCTTCGCCGCGCTGCGCACCACCACCTTGAATTCGTGATCGCTCAACGGCCTGCGCTCCCGCGTTAGAAATTCCCCGAACACCCTCCGCGCCGCCACCATCGGTTTGGACAGCGGCCGCAATGCCACCATCCAGAATTTCAGCATCTTCACGCACGGTGCGGCCAATCCCTCCGCATGGCGCATTGCATACTGTTTTGGCGAAACTTCCCCGAACACCAGCAGCAATATCGTGAAAAGCGGCACCGTGGCCGCCTCCGCGCCTCGCGGCCATATCTCTTTTAACGCAAGGTATCCCGTCCCCACCAGCGCAAAGTTCACTAGCGTATTCCCCGCAAGGATCGTGGCAAGCGGCAGAGCAGGATCCTTCAGCCATTCTTCTATCGCTGCCGCCGTCTTGGATTTTTTTGCTGCCATGCGTCTGCGCGACTTCGGCGTGAGCGAAAACAGCACCGTTTCGCTCGCGCTGAAAAACGCGCTCAAGCAGAACAATACCGCCGTCGCCGCGCACAATCCCCAAAATCTCATATCACTCTTCGGTTCTCATCTTCCAGTTGTCATTTTGGCATCATTCTAGCACAATACCACGCCCCTTGCAACCTAAATAAACGGCAACGGTAACTGATTTCGTGTGTTTCGCGTATTCCGTGGTTGCTCTTCCCGCATTCTTTCATTCCCGTTGCGAGATGCAAAGTATCGATACTTTCAGTTTGAAGTATCGATGGTTTCAGATAAAAGTATCGATACTTTTGCTCCGAAGTATCGATACTTTCAACACAAAGTATCGATACTTTTCTCCCAAAGTATCGATACTTTACATCTCGCGGTCTCCGCCAGACGATGCCGCAAAGTGTTTTGGAGATATAAAAATACGGAATCCATCAGTATCGTGGATTCCGTATTTTTGCCGGCAAAGCAGCCCTCGCGCCGCCGCCAGAGGCTATTTATCGTATATTATAAGGTCGTCTACAATGATTTTCGTGCGGTGGTGGGTGCCTGTCGTTTCCACTTCAAGGACGTTCGCCATCCAGCGTTCGCCGAATTTTCTCACCCGCGTTCCCCACAGTCTGCGCACAGTTTTCATGTCTTCGCCCAGTGCTTCCGCTTGCATCAGGCACCCGGTACGTTTTTCCGCCCACAGCCGCACGGCTTTTATCCCTTCCGGTGCTGGATCCGGCGGTGTAACGAGTATCACGCCGCAAGTCTGGCCGTGGACGCTTTCCGCCTCGCGGCCTTCCTCGAATCTAGGGTTTTCCCACCACAGGAAATCCAGCGTCAAATCCCACCATGTCACGTCCGTACCTATGATATTCCCCTCCGGCACCTTGCCCGGACGTGTTAGATGCGTCTCGGAAAAAGGAGTTCCGTTCGGGCCTTCGCCTCGTTTGAAGAACTTTATCTCCATAGTGGCGGGGTTTTGGCTCCTGTCGAGTTTCAACGTATAGTCGCAACTTTGTTTTGCGAATCCCTTGCGCCCGCGCCTGACTATCGAGCCGCGCAACTCCAGCGGTTCGTCCGGCAACATGGCTCTTGCCGCCGCAAGGACTTCCTCTGCGGAATAGTCCCCGTGCAACACGGCGTTTTCTGCCGCTCCCGCAAAGAACTTTTCAATATCCGCATCCTCCGCATCTTGCGCCAATGCCGCACTGCATGGCGCAAACGCGCAAAGTGCCGCAGCGGCAATGGCGGCGAGGCTTCTTTGGCAAAGAGTTTCCATGTGTCTTGCCACGGCCGCTTCCGTTTGTTCTAGCATCCGCAGCGGGAGCAACCTCTTCCCCGCCGTATCGCGGAGATTTGCACCGCTCGTCATTTCAGCGCCTCCTCCAACGCGGGATCTTTCTTGCCGCCGAGTTGCAATGCGGCGAGGTAGAAGCGTTTTGCGGCTGTTTTGTCGCCGCCGGCGAGTTCTACTCTGGCAAGGTTATAGAAGGGGACAGGACTCTTTGGATTGGCTTTGTATGCGTGGATAAGGGTCTTTTTCGCTTCATCCGCCTGCCCTGCGGCCGATTGTGCGGCCGCTTTGGCCACAAACGCATTCAAATTGCCCGGTTTGGCCGCAAGCACCGCATCCGCTATTCTTACGGCCTCCTCCGCATTGCCGGCGGCAAGTGCTTCCCGCGCCGCGCCCACGGTGGGCGGTGGCGGCTCTTTGGAAGCCTCTTCAACTTGCACACCGGCTTGTGCCGCAGGGGTCTTCGCCTCTTGGTTGGTTTGCCGGCGCAGACTTGCAAGATTGTGTTTTTTGGCGTATTTCTCCTCCAGTGCGGAGGTGTCGGTAAGCACAACGGGGCGCGAGTTCTTGTTTACCTGGTCGAAGCGGATATTGTCGATTGCGGCGGAGACGGCGGCAATTTTGTGGCGCAACGGCGCGAACTCCTGCGTTTCGGCGCGCTCGGGATTCTCCTCCGCGATACGCGCAAGTTCCTCTAATGCCTTGCGATAGGTGGAGAGGGCTTCGTCGGCATTGCCTTCCATAGTATAATCTTCGGCCTCTTCGATGAGGTCGTTGGCCGTTGCGAGCAGTTCGTGCAGACGCGGCGGCTTGGGCTTTGCCTCGCCGCTCGAGAAGGGCCAGAAAGCAAACGCCGCGCCGGTGCAGAGAATCACCGCAAACATGGTGTGGAATCTAATCATGCTTCCATTCTAGCAAAATTCCATGCGCCTTGCAATCACAAATCAAAGCCGCAGTTTGCAGTGTGCAGTTTGTAGTGTGCAGTTTTTATCAACGCAGAGTCGCAGAGATGCAGAGAATGTGTGAGCGCGTACTGTGGGGATGCGGGCGTCTCGCCCGCGGAGGGTTTGCAGTGTGCAGCTATGGACGCGGCGCGACAACTGCAAACTGCACACTGCAAACTGCAAACTATTTTGGGTAATCCAAAAATCCGGGATAAGGCAAAGCGGCAAAAGATGTTTGCATTCAATTGGGAAATATGCTATAATCGCTTGCGACAAAGGGTTGTTCCGCAATTAGGGGAGGCAAAGTTGTGACTACGGCGATAATTGTTGCGGCGGGTAAGTCCGAACGCATGGGCGCGGGTACGGACAAGGCGTTCTTGAGCCTTGGCTCCAAGCCCGTATTGGCATATTCCCTTCTGGCATTCGAGCGTTCGCCGGAGGTGGAGGCGATAGTGCTGGTGGTGCGCAAAGACCAGCAGACCGCCGCCAAGGCGATGGCAAAACTCTACGGCATATCGAAACTCGCCAAGGTGGTCGCGGGCGGTTCGCGCCGGCAGGATTCTGTCAAAGCAGGGCTCGCCGCCGTGGATGCCGCCACTACGCTAGTTGTGGTGCACGATGGCGCAAGGCCGTGCACCACGCCCGACATGGTCTCCGAAGTGGTCAAAATGGCTCGTAAATTCAATGCCGTAGCAATAGGTCGGCGCATGATAGACACAGTGAAACTCTGCGAAAAGGCCACCACGGTCAAGGAAACAGTCGATCGCTCGAAACTGTGGACGGTGCAGACACCGCAAGCGTTCGACTATTTCCTGCTGCGCCGCGCCTACGACAATCTCGACGCGAAGAAACTGCTTGCCACGGACGACGCACAGGCGGTGGAACTCCTCGGCGAAAGCGTGAAGATTTACGAGTCCAACAAGCCGAACATCAAAATCACCACGGTGGAGGATCTGTTGCTGGCGGCGGCGGTGGTAATAAAGTAGATTTAAATGGCGAAAGGTAGGCACATACTGCGTCTTGCAAAACACAGGAACAACGGCGGAGAGGAACTGCCGGTGTGCCATGTGGTTTCGCGGGTGCCGTCGGCAGAATTCCGGCGGACGCAGAATCTGGCGCAGTGGGCCGAGTTTCAGGAACAGGAGAAGACATTGGCAGGCAAGGTTTTTGCGGTTCTGGGCGACATCCACGCCAACATCGAGGCGTTGAACGTGGTGCTGGACGATGCACGCAAGCAGGGTGTGACGGATTTCGTGTGCGTGGGCGACGTGGTAGGCTACAACGCATCCCCCAAAGAATGCCTCGAAATCGTGCGCGGCGAACTGAATGCTCATTGCGTGCAGGGCAACCACGACTACTACATCTCCAATCTCTCCATGAACCTGGAGGATTTCTCCCCTCATGCCGCCGCTGCCGTAAAGTGGACGCGCGAGCAGTTGAACGATGACGAAATGGCATACCTCGCCAATCTCCCGCTCAAGAAACCCGTCATGGGCTTCACGCTTGTGCATTCCACCCTCGATATGCCAGAGCGCTGGGGATATGTATTTGAGAACGACCAGGCCACGAGTTCTTTCGCTTTCCAGAAAACCCCCATATGCTTCCACGGCCACACGCACGTGCCGATCGTATATGAATTGACCGATACCGGTGCCAAGCATCGTCCTGCCGAGGATATGACCGTGCGCGTTGGGCAGAGGCTATTCATCAATGTGGGCAGCGTGGGCCAGCCGCGCGATGGAGACCCCCGCGCCAGTTACGCCATATACGTTCCCGCCACGCGCGAACTCAAATTCCGCCGGTTGGAATACGATGTGGCCGCCGCGCAGGAACGCATAAAAAAAGCGGGTCTTCCAGAGAGGCTTTGGCAGCGGCTCGAATTCGGGCGGTGAGAATTTTCCGGTTTTCCGCGAATAAAACATTGCCACGGCGCGCGATATATGGTAGAATCGCGCCATGAGCTACAATTACAATTTCTTCAAGGCGGGGCGGCTGTGGCAGGCGGGCCTCGAAACCGGCGCGGATGTCGCCAATCTCGCTTCCCTCGACCGCAAACTCTGGACGGCGCTCGTCGCGCCCGTCGCGTCTCTGCGCTTCGACAAGCGCACGCTAGAACTCCTCGATACCGACAAGGACGGCTTCATCCGCCAGCAGGAGGTTCTCGACGCGATCGACTTTCTCTCAAAGCGTCTTTCCTCCCTCGATGCGCTTTTCGCCGGTGAACGCACCGAAACCCTGCAGCTCGACCTTTTGAACAAGGAAACGCCCGAAGGCAAAAACCTCGCCACGCTCGCCAATCTCATCGTGGAGAACGCCGGCAAGAAGGGCGCGAAGGAAATCACTCTCGCAGAAATCAACGCCATCGAAGCCACCTTCAAGCGTTTTGCCGATGCGCAGGCGTTCGTGGATTGGGCGGAGGCCGGCAAGGCCGTGAAAACGCGCATCAACGAGGAAAACTACCCCGTATTCGCCGCGATCGAAGCGAAAGTGGATGAATTCTTCCCCGCCACGGCGGAAGGCGCACTCGTGGCTGAAGCCCCCGATGCGGTGCTGGATCTCGCCGCGAACCTCAACCCCGCATACGCCGCCAGCGTGGCGAAATTCGTGAATGAAAGCGCAAAAGCCGTCCTCGGGCGCGACCTCGGCGGCAAACTCTCCCGCGCCGACTGGGAAGCGGCAAAAGCCGCTTTCGCACCATACAAGGCGTGGCTGGCGGCAAAACCGGAAGGCGTGGCCGGCAGCGTGGAGGACTTCAAGAAGGATCTCGCCTCTCCTCTCGCCAAGAAGTCGCTCTCCCTTTCCGACCAGGGCGTGCGCACGGGCGCGGCGGAACTCGAGAAAGTCGTCCTCTTCACGAAGAACCTCGGCGAATTCCTCAAGAACTTCGTAAACCAGGCGAAACTCTACGACGGCTCCAACGAAGCGGTCTATCGCGTAGGCACGCTATATATAGACGCGCGCGAATGCACTCTTTGCTTCGACGTGTCGGACGAAGGGGCGCATTCCGCGCTTGCCGCCAAGTCCCGCTGCTGCCTTCTCTACGCCAAACTCGTTCGCGGCGCGGCAACGCGCACCATCTGCGCGGTCGTCACCGCCGGTGACGTGGCGGATCTCTACGCCGGGCGCAACGGCCTTTTCATCGACCGCGACGGCCTCGACTGGGCGGCTACGGTTTCGAAAGTTGTGGAAGCGCAGATTTCGCTGCGCGAAGCGTTCTGGGCACCGTGGAAAAAGATTTTCAACACGGTCGGCGAGCAGCTCAAGAAATTCATCGGCTCCAAGGGCGATGCCGCCACGGCGGCAATCACCGAAAAGGTCGAAACTCCCCCCGCCGCGCCCTCGAAGGCGGATGGAGCCGCACTCGCCTCCAGCGTGGCCGCTCTTTCCGTAGGCATCGGCATGGCCGGCGCGGCGTTGGCGGGGTTGATCGGCGCGATCGCGGGGCTGCCCGCCAAGGATGTGGCACTGGGGCTTTTGGCGATGGTGCTTATCGTGTCGCTGCCGAGCGTGATCCTCACCTGGTTCAACCTGCGCAACCGCGACATAGGCGCGATTCTCAACGCCGGCGGCTGGGCCGTGAACAGGCCGCTGCGTTTCTCGCTGAAACTGGCGCGCAAGTTCACTCTCACGTCCAAACCATGCTGCTGCAAGTGCATAATCGTGGCGGTGCTTTTCGCAATCGCAATCGCCAGCATCGCCGCGTTGTGCTATTTGCACTGCCACGGCTGCTGCGCACCTGCGGCATAAAGGAGGTCGCATGAAGTTCCGTGCGGAGACAAACGCAGACGTTGATGATTTGAACCGCAAATACGGCGCGCCGGGGCGCATCGTATTCACGCCGTCGCCCACGGGTTTCCCCATCGTGGCGATGGCGTGCCAATACGGCAGCGTGCGGCTTTCGCTGTATGGCGCGCACGTTCTCGACTACCGCCCCACCGGGCACGCGCCGGTGCTGTTCATGTCGAAAGCCACAAATCTCGCGCCGGGGACGGCTATACGCGGCGGCATACCCGTGTGCTGGCCGTGGTTTGGACGTTGCGGCGAGCCGGGCAGCGGCGCGCACGGCTTTGCCCGCAAAAGCGCATGGCAGGTGACGGGCACGGAGTATTCGGAGGAGGAATCCACCATTCGTCTGCGTCTCGTCTCAACGGACGAAACGCGCAAACTCTGGCCGCACGACTTCGTTCTGGACTACACGCTCACGCTTTCCATGAAGCTCACGCTCTCGCTAAAGACCTCCAACACGGGCGCGGATGCGTTCTCCATAACGGAGGGTTTCCATCCCTATTTCCGCGTGATGGAGCGCGACCACGTCACCGTGCGCGGCCTTGACGGATGCGAGTTCTGCGATGCGCGCGTTACCGATGTTGCCGACCGCACATGGACTGGCGACTTGCGCGTAACCGATGCGTTCGACCACGTCTTCACCACGCACAAGAACGAGTTTGCCCTCCTCGATCCGGATCTCAAACGCGCCATTGCAATGGTGAGCCTCCACAACAAGAAACTGATCGTGTGGAATCCCGGCCCAGTGAAAGAAGGAGACTTCGAGAATCTCGCGCCGGACGAATACAGGAACTTCGTGTGCGTGGAACCGGCCACGCTCTTCCGCCCCGACGCGATAACAATCCCCCCCGGCCAGACGCACGAACTGATCGCCGCGATACAATCGGTGGCGGAGTAGAGAAAGAAAAATTTTCCGCGTAGACGTGTCAGAACGGGTGGCGGAGGAGTCCTTACTCGATGCCCGGCAATGGAGCGCGGGCGGAAAAGAAACGAGGAAAACAATGAAAGCAAATAAAACGATTCTGGCGATTGTCGCAGGTGCGATGTGCGCGATCACGGCTGTTGCAGCGCCGCATGGCGGCCCTGGCGGTGGGCATGGAGGCGGGCATGGCGGGCACGGTGCGCCTGCAATACATCACGGCGGTGGCCCTCGCGGAGGCGGGCCTGCGGTGCATCATGGCGGCGGCCCTCGCCCCGCAGTGCATCATGGCGGCCCTCGCGGCGGCGGCCCCGCAATCCACCATGTAGCACCTCCGCCTCCCCTCCATCATCACAGAGGCTACGATTGGGGTTGGGGCATCGGCAAGATTTTGGCGGACACTCTCTACGTTTGGGACAACTACTACTATTACAACGGCTGCTACTATTCGGGCACCTATCCCTACGGCACGGTGATGGTCACTCCTCCAGTGGTAGTGGCACCGCCGGTAGTGACGCAGCCCGTGGTGGCTCCTGCTCCTGTAGTGGCACCTGCTCCCGTGGTTGTGCCTCCACCGGTTCATATCCGCCGCTGGTGATGCGCTTCATCGTCACCGCAGGGCCTACGAGGGAATACCTCGATCCGGTCAGATACCTGTCAAACCCGTCCAGTGGTTTGACGGGTTTTGCCGTTGCGCGCGCGGCCTTGCGCGCCGGACATGAAGCGATACTCGTGGCCGGGCCGGGCGTGGTCTGCAAAACGCCGCACGGGCTTTTGCGCTTTGATGTAGTCTCCGCACGCGATATGTGTAGGCAGGTATTGCACCTCCTTTCTCAAGCGCAGAACGATGGCGTGCGGACGGCTCTTGTGATGACAGCCGCCGTGGCAGACTGGCGCCCCGCAGAACGCTTCCCCGAAAAAATGAAAAAATCTCCCTCCATGCAGGAGATGACGCTGCGCCTTGTGCGCAATCCCGACATCCTCATGGAGGTAGCCAAATCCTTTAGCGAGTGGCGCGGCCTTGTGCGCATCGGCTTTGCCGCAGAAACGGGCGATCCGTCCGCCGAAGCGGTGCGCAAATGCAAAGACAAGCACCTTGACATGGTAGTGGGCAACGATGTGACCGCATCAGGATGCGGTTTCGGCACGCGGACGAACAAGGTGGTTTTCGCTTTTCCCGACGGCCGCATCGAATCATTGCCGATGCTCTCGAAGGCTGCTCTTGCAAACAGGATCGTTAAACGTTTTGCAGGTAATGCACATGGCAAATGAAGTTCTTGTTCTCGCGTCGGCATCGCCCAGGCGCGCCAAAATTCTCGCAGGAATGGGGTATCGTTTCCGCATAGTCAAGACTTCGGCGCACGAAATTTCCCTGCCGCGCGAACCGCAGAGAACGGTGGTGGAAAACGCAATGCTGAAGTTGCACGCCGCCGGCGCACAACCTCTGCCCGTCCTTGCCGCCGATACCATCGTATGGTTTGACGGACGCATATTCGGCAAGCCGCGCGATATTGCCGAAGCGCATGACTTCCTGCGCACGCTAGGCGGGAACGTACACACCGTCTTTACCGGGCTTGCTTTCGGCTCGCCAGACGGGATAAAAACCGCATGCGTGGAATCGCACGTGAAATTCCGCCAGCTCTCCGATGTTGAAATTGCCGATTATATCGCCGCAGTCCATCCTCTGGATCGCGCCGGCGCATACGACATCGATGAATCCGGCGACCGCATCGTGGAATCATACGATGGCTCATACGAAAACATCATGGGTCTGCCAATCGAACCCGTCAGAACCTGGCTGGAGAACCTTCCATGACGATTGCCGACATCCCCGCCGTAGATCGCATACTGAAGCGCGACTTCGCCGCAAATCCATCTCCAATTATCGAACTCATCGAAGCGCAAACCCGCGATCCGTTCTGCGTGCTGGTGGGCACCATTCTTTCCGCACGCACCAAAGACGCTTGCACGGCCGGTGCGGTAAAACGCCTTTTCGCCGTTGCAACCACGCCTTGCGAACTTGAGAAAATCCCTGTGGAGGAACTCGAAAAGTTGATATATCCCGTGGGCTTCTACCGCGAAAAAGCCCGCCATCTGCACGCGTTGCCCGGCGTTCTGCGCGAGAAATTCGGCGGCGTATTGCCCAAAACCGTGGAGGAACTTTGCGAACTTCCCGGAGTGGGCCGCAAAACCGCAAATCTAACCGTGGCGGTGGGTTTCGATCTGCCCGCCGTATGCGTAGATGTACATGTCCACAGAATTTCCAACCGTCTCGGCCTCGTCTCCACCAAAACGCCGCTTGAAACCGAAATGGCATTGCGCAAAATCCTCCCCGTAAAGTATTGGAAGACGTGGAATAGCCATCTTGTGAGTTTCGGCCAGCGGCGGTGCTCTCCGCGCAACCCAAAATGCACCGCCTGCCCGATAGCCCGTTATTGCCCCTCATGCTCTGCATGACAAGTGCGTTATAAACGGCAAAATCCCGGCAATATCCGCAAAATAACGCAAATATCATGCTTTCTGGAGCACTGCACAAATCGGTGTCAGAGGCTCCGCTTCCTACACCGATTCCGGGTTAGGGACGGCATATATTTTATTGTTGTAATGGCGGTGCAAATTTGGTATAATTTCACTTTCATGTTGCCGAGGGTAGAGCCGGGTGGTTCGAGAGCAGGCAAAGAAAAGGACAAAATGGATCAAGTCAAGTTCAAGGCGGAAGTCCGTACCGAAAAGGGCACGGGCGCAGTCCGCAGGCTTCGGAAGACCGGCAAGGTTCCCGGAAGCATAATGAAAATGGACAAGGGCGGGATCGAACTTATCAAGTTCGACGAGCACGAGTTCCTGATGGCGATGCGCGGCCACACTAGCAAGCAGTTGCTGGTCACGCTGGATATGAATGGTACCGAGGTTCCGGCGCTGATGCGTGAGATGCAGAACGACGTCCTGGCGGGTACTCCAATACACGTGGACTTCAGCGAGGTGTCGCTGACGCGCAAGGTGCGCGTCACGGTGCCGCTCGTCCTTGCGGGCGAGCCTGTGGGCGTGAAGATAGGCGGAGGCGTTTTGGAGCAGGTGCTGCGCAACGTCGAAGTCGAATGTCTGCCTACGGACATTGCGGAGAAGTTTACCGTCGATGTGTCCTCGCTTGGGCTTGACCAGACGTTTTTCGTGCGCGATTTGCAGTTGGGCGAGAAGTATACGCTCGCGACGCGTGGCGAACTTGCGTTGGCGGTCGTGAAAGCACCGGAAGGTGCCGAAGGTGCGGCGGCAGGCGGTGAAGCCCCCGAGGTAATCAAGAAGGGCAAGGAAGAGAAGAAATAAGCGGCTCTTTCAGACGGAGGCGTCTGAAGAGGGAACTTTACAATGAAGGTGATTGCAGGTTTGGGGAATCCTGGCGCGGAATACGCCGGCACTCCGCACTCCATCGGCTTTGAAGTGGCCGATAGGGTGGCGGCGGCGGCGGGGGCGCAGTGGAGCGCGAAGAGCGCGTTCGAGTGCGTCTGGGCACAGGGGTTTCTTGGCGGCGAGAAGATCGTGGTCGTAAAACCCATGACCTACATGAACCTCAGCGGCAAAGCGGTTGCGCCAGTGTTGCGTTATTCAAATGCGTCCGTGGACGACTTGATAGTGGTTTCGGACGACATTGATCTGTCCCTAGGCAGGATCAGAATACGCAAGGGTGGCTCGGCCGGCGGGCATAACGGGCTCAAGAGCATCATCGCATCCATTGGAACGGAGGATTTCCTGCGTGTAAAGGTGGGCGTGGGGCGCGACGGGAGAAATCGCGGCAATGTGATTTCGCACGTCCTTGGCAAGTTCGATGCCGCAAGACGCAAGATAGCCGACGAAGCCGCTGACGAAGCGGCGAAGGCTGTGGAGTTCCTGCTTTCAAACCCTGTCGATAACGCCATGAACCGGTTCAACGGCTTTGTAGCACCAAGTGCGCAGGCTGCGGACGAACAAGGAATTTAACATGAAAACATACGAAGGTCTCTACATTTTCGCGGGTGTCGCGAAAGATGAAATCCTCGAGACGTCGCTCGCAAAGGCGTTGGCGGAAGTCACGCGCCTGGGCGGCAATGTGATCTCGCAGGAAGTGCAGGGCAAGCGCACGTTTGCGCGGCCCATGAAGAAGAAGGACAGCGGCACCTACGTGGCGGTGCGTTTCGAGCTTGACCCCTCCAAGGTGGCCGAACTCGTAAAGCGCTATCGCCTTGTGGAAGAGGTGTTCCGCGTGCGGATACTTGCGGTGGACGAAAGGCTCGAGGCGAAACTCGCCGAGCAGAAAAACGCCGCAGCCCGCCGCGAGGCCGCAAAAGCCTTGCGAAACGCGGCGAACGCCCCCGCCGAGACTCCAACAGAATGATACACGTCCCGACGGTTGGATAGAGAGTCGAGAGTTGCAAGATGCCGTCTTACAACAAGGTAATAGTGATGGGAAACCTCACGCGCGATCCGGATGTTCGCAGTGTGGGGGTGAATGCCGTAAAGGTGTGCAGATTCGTCCTGGCGCTCAACGAACGCCGCCGCGACCGCAATGGTGCGTTGGTGGATTTCCCTACGTTCGTGGAGGTCGATGCATGGGACAAATTGGCGGAACTGTGCGGGCAGTATCTGCGCAAGGGCCGGGCGGCTCTTGTGGAGGGGCGCCTGCAGATGGATACTTGGGAGAAAGACGGGCAGAAGCACCAGAAACTCAAAATCCGCGCCGTGACGGTGAAGTTCATGCCGGAACCGGCTCCGAACAAGAGCCGCCTCACCGGCGAGTTCATTCCGCAGGAAGGCGATGCGTTTTCCGAAATGGACGACGTTTCGCAAATGTTCTGATTCATAAAAAGCAAACAAGGATTTGACAAAATGGCAAACCAGAGAAGAGAGCGTTCCGACGCGGGCGATCGCGAGTTTTCCTCGCGCCGCCGCCCCGCGATCCCCGTGAACGACAAGATAGACCTCAACGATATTGAAGTATTGCGCCGCTATGTGACGGAATACGGCAAGATCATCCCCGCGCGCGTTACCGGCGTAACCGCCATGCAGCAGCGCGCAATCAAGAAGGGCGTGCGCCGCGCCCGCAACATGGGCCTCCTCGCCTGATCGAAAGGACCTGCAAAATGACAGAAGTGCTTTTGATGGCCGATGTTAAGAAACTCGGCAAGGCTGGCGAAGTCGTAAAAGTTGCGCCTGGATACGCGCGCAACATGCTCTTCCCGCAGGATCTCGCGGCACCCGTGACGGAGGCTGCGCGCCGCCGCCTCGCAAAGCTCGAGGCCGAACGCGCGAAAGTCCGCGAAGAAAAGCGCAAGGAGGCGCTTGCAATCGCGGATCGGCTCAAGGACGTTTCGCTCACGGTCAGCGCACCCACGGTGGACGGCACGCGTCTTTACGGTTCGGTGAACGTAACCGATCTCGTGGCGGCGATAGAGGCCAACCGCGGCGTGAAACTTTCGCGTCACCAGATCAACCTCCCCGACCAGCTCAAGGAAATCGGCACCTACGAGGCCAAGATCGACCTCGGCAGCGGCATAACCGTGCCTTTCAAGGTGTGGATCGTGGAAGAGGCCAAGGCCGAAGGCGCGGAAGCCTAATTGCGGTAGATAGAAAAGGATCATCCAAATGTCTATCGTGTTAGGCCTTCCCAAAGGAAGCCTCCAGGATTCCACGTTTGCGCTGTTCAAGCGGGCCGGTTTCAACGTGACGTGTTCGTCGCGTTCGTACACGCCCGTCATCGACGACAAGGAAATCAAATGCCGGCTCCTGCGCCCGCAGGAGATGAGCCGCTATGTGGAGCTAGGCCTCCTCGACGCGGGCATCTGCGGCTACGATTGGGTCTTCGAGAACGGCAGCGACGTGCAGGAAATCTGCGAACTCGCCTATTCCAAGGCTACGTCCAATCCGGTGCGCTGGGTGTTGGCGGTTCCTGAAACCTCCCCCATCCAGAAGGTGGCGGATCTTGAAGGCAAGCGAATCTCCACCGAGGCCATCGGCCTCACGAAGCGCTACCTCAAGGAAAACGGCGTGAATGCGGACGTGGAGTTCTCGTGGGGCGCGACGGAAGTCAAAGCTCCCGAACTCGTCGATGCAATCGTCGATCTCACAGAGACGGGATCGTCGCTGCGCGCAAACAAACTGCGCATCGTCGATACGATTCTCACTTCAACCACGCGTTTCATAGCGAACAAGGCGGCTTGGGCGGATCCCGCAAAACGGGCGAAGCTCGAACAGCTCAAGATGCTCCTCACCGGGGCTCTTGCCGCGCAGAACCGCGTGCTGCTGAAGGTGAACGCCCCGGCCGCGAAACTCGATGCGATAGTCGCGCTACTGCCTGCGCTCCATGCGCCTACCGTGAACACTCTCCGCGATTCGGACTGGTTTGCGGTGGAGACCGTTGTGGACGAGAGCGCGGTGCGCGATCTCATCCCGCAGCTCACCGCCGCCGGCGGAACGGGCATCATCGAACTTGCGTTGAACAAGGTCATTTTCTGAAACTCTAATTCCAAGGAGGTCCCAGATGGGTTCCATCAAGAAAAAACGCCGCAAAAAAATGAGCAAGAATCACTACGATAAGCTTATGAAGGCTCAGCGGCACAAGAACAAGTAAGCCTTTCGAGGCTTGGCATGAAAAGAC
>JAFVCR010000178.1 GCA_017479035.1 Kiritimatiellia bacterium
CAGACACGCAGGAAAACATCAACAGAATGCTGGAAATCGTCAAGACGCTCGACGTGGCCTCGCCCGTGACGGAAGACGTTTTCGTGCGGCAAATCGAATACGCCACGGCGGCGAATATCAAGGCCGCCTTGCAGTCTATCGTGGAGGAGTCGCAGAAGCAAGACCAGGCGGACAAGAGTTCGAGCGGTCCGAAGCAAAGCGGTGGCCCCGGTTTTGGCAAGTCCTCCGGCGGCTCGACGTCCGGAGCAAGGCTCCTGAACAACACCGGCAACAACAAACCCGCCGCCCCCGAAACGCCCACGCCGAACGAAACGATGGTTGCAGGAGTCTCCGACGCCGATCGCGGCATGATTCGCGGCAAGGTGCTTATTCTCGATGACGAGCGCTCCAACAAACTCATCATCATCACCTCCAAGGCCAATATGCAGTTCTTCGACAAGGTGATCGAGACTCTCGACGTGGAGACGACACCCGAAGTGCAGGTCGAAGTCATCCGCCTCAAGCACGCCGAGTCCGAAGACGTGAGTTCCATGCTCAACGACCTTATCGGCAATTCGTCTTCATCCTCCTCCACGCAGAACAACGCCCCCGCAAACCGTGCGCAGGGAGGCAACCAGAATCTCACCAACCAGCGCGGCGGACAGAACCGCGGCGGCCAGCAGCAGTCCAACACGCAAAACAATGCCGCCCGCGCAAAGAACAACCAGCTCGGAGAACTTTCCAAGGACAACATCAAGATTCTTGCCGACAAACGTATCAATGGTATCGTAGTAATGGCGCGCAAGGCCGATATGAAGGCCATAAAAGACGTTATCGAAGACATGGACGTGAAACTTTCGCAGGTGCTTATCGAAACGGCCATTATCGAAGTCTCCCTCGGCGACGACATAAAAACCGGCGTCGATTGGGTTCAGCGCGGCAAGTATAAGCAGACTTACGACACGGGCGAAACCGATGACGACGGCAACCCCATCTACGCCACGCGCACCGTGCGCGACGGCTTCTTCAACCACGGCGGCGAGAATGCCGGCTATATGCTCGGCGGCGGCGGCGGGTCGGGCTCGAGTGCGCTGGAAGGCCTGATGAACGTTGCAACGGAAGTAGGCTCAAACGCCACTGCGGCCGTCTCCGCAGTAAGCCCGATCGGTTCGGGGCTGAACTACTTCCTGAAGTCCGACCGTCTCAACATTGCTGCGGTAATCCAGGCATCGAAGTCCGACTCCCACTCCAAATATCTCGCAAGCCCCATCGTGATGACGCTCGACAACAAGGAAGCGAAAATCGAAGCGACGGACATGCACTACATCTTGACGGGCTTCACGATGTCGTCCACGTCCTATACGTCGATGGCCGTCCCGAACTACGAGCAGAAGCAGATTGGCATCACAATAACCGTCACGCCGAAGATCAACCCCAACGGCACGGTCATGCTTTCCGTGGAAGAGGAATACTCGCAACTCGGCGCGAAGCAGACGATACAAACGAGCGGTTCGGCGCAATCGCAACAACTCATGGACGTGAACGTCGATACCACGGTCACGCGTAAGATGAGCGCCGATATTTCGCTTGAGAACCGCCAGACGGTCGTTCTCGGCGGTCTCGTGCAGACATACACCGATGAAGTCGAAACGGGCATACCGCTTCTCAAAGATATTCCGTGGATAGGCAAGTGGCTCTTTGGCTCCACCTCCACAAGCGAAAGCCGCAAGGAACTCCTTATATTCATGACACCGTATGTCCTCGACGATGGCGAGATGGCTCAGGCCGAGGCGATACGCCGCAAGAAGGCGATGAGCACGCCCCGTCCGTTCGAGGACAACGGCTGGAGCGCCTCGCCCTTGGCAGACCCCGTATCGAAGCGCGAACAGATGCGTCGCCTCGAAGAGGAATGGAAACGCCAGGACGACGAGCGCAAGACGCGAATCGACCTCGAAAAGGCGAAGGTTGAGCGCATCGAGAAACTCCGTGCGATGTCCGAAGCGGAGCAATCCTACTGGCTGAAACTCCACGAGGAGGAGTTGAAGAAGGATTCCGCCGAAACCGAACGCCAGCAGGAGGAACTGCGCGAACTCGTAGATTCCATCCGCTCGAAGAAACTGGACGAGGCGGATAGAGCAATCGAGGAACACAGGAACCGCAACGAGCCCAACGAGTACCAGAAACTGCAAGGGCAAACTCTCAACGCAGAGAGCGCAGAGCCTCCGGCTTCTCCGGCAGTCCCGGAAACACTGGAGACGCCAGAAGAGCCGGTTGCCCCTGCCAAGCCGTCGCTTTCAGATCTCATTAGAAAGGATGAGGCGAAATGAGACGCGTCCTGATATTCGGGGCGATAGTTCTCCTTGCCGCCGGCGAGGGTGGTTATTTCTTCTACAAACGCGCCGCAGAGGTAACGAAGGCGAAGGAACTTGAGTTGAAAGTGTCCGAAGCCGACCGCAAGAAGGTCGCTGCCGAAGCGAAAAAGGCTGAAAACGCCCGCAAAAAAGCCGAGGCGGACAAAGAGGCGAAGCTCGCCGCAAAACTTGCCGCCGAAGCCGATCGCGACGGGAGGATACATGCCAGCCGCGCCGCACAGGCTCAAGCCGATGCGGCTGCGGACGAAGCGCAGGCTGCGGCAGACCGCAAGTCTGCGGCAGAAGCGGATGCCGCCCGCACCGCAGACGAACGCGCCGCAGAGGAGGCGCGGCTTGCTGTAGCGGCGAAAGAAGCAAAGGCCGCCGAAGATGCAAGGTTGGCGGAAGAAGCAAAATTGAAGCTCTCCGAATCGGCACGGTTGCACGTTGTGGCGGATACGGAAAAAACGCAAGCGGCGATACGGCTGGAAGAATTGAAAAAGCAGCGGTATGATGCGCTCGTTGCCGAAAACGAGGCGTTGCGCGAAATACTGCGCCAGCGCGAGGAGGAGACCCGTCCCGAAAAAACATTGAAGGATCTCATAGACCAGAACGAACGCGCCAGGGCGGAGGAACTGGGGGAGGCGGCGGAAACCGAAGCAGAGGGGGATGCACCTCCGCCGAAGAAAACTCCGGGCATGAAGAACGCTCCCGCAATAGTGAAAACCGCAGCGGACAAGGGCATCGATACAGCGGGAGAACTTGCCGAGGCGAATGTGGAGAAGATGCGCGAGGGCGTGCGCATAAAGGCCGTGCGCGAACTTGGGGAAGCGTTGCATAACGCGATACGAATGGGCGATCGCGATGCGGCGGAATACTACTTGCAGAACATACTGCTCTTCGTCCCCGATTACAATCCCCTAGAAACAATGGCGCAATGAAAGCTGGCAAAGTTTTATACAGGGTGCCGTATGCAGATACGGATCAGATGGGCGTTGTCTACTACGGCAACTATCTGCGTTATTTCGAGATGGCCAGAAATGAACTCATGCGTGAATGCGGGTGGGCGTACAAAGACTTTGAGAGGGACGGTTTCATGCTGCCGGTTGTGCACGCCGAAGTCGACTACCGCAAGAGCGCACGGTATGACGATCTTGTAGAAATTTCCGCATTTTATCGCTCGAATAAAGGCGTGCGACTGGAAATTTCCTGCGAAGTGCGTTGCAATGGCGAATTGCTCGCAGCAGGTTTTACGCGCCATGTTTTTGTGGATGCCAGTACGTTCAAGCCTGTTGCTCCTCCGCCGCGATTCATTGATATATTGAAGGGGCTCTAATCCAACACGGAGTGAACTTCGCATAAACCACCCATCGCAGTAATCATATATTACGACGGCATGCGGCCGTCGTTTTCATTTATAATACCTGTTCATTTCCCTCATGACCCGGAACGAATAAGATCAAAAAAGTTTTGGTCGTTCAAATCGATTAATTAGGTCGACCTGAATGGCTAATTAGGTCGACCTAAACAACTAATTAGGTCGGCCTGAACGACTAATTAGGTCGACCCGAACGACTAATTAGGTCGACCCGAAGGACTAATTAGGTCGACCTGAATGAAGCAATTTGAACGACCAAAACTTTTATAACCTGCCATCGTGGGCAAATATGCTGGGAGAAGGAAGATATGCCGCAGCAAAATAAAGTGCAGTCCGCCGTGATTTACGGCGGACTGTATGCATTATGCTGCTATATGCGGCGCAGAAGGGGAAGTGCGTTAGAGTTCTGCAACTTCCTTTTCGAGACGGGCGAGAGCGTCGGCAGGAGTCATGGCACCGAGGTCACCGTCTTTGCGCGAACGCACGGAAACAACGCCGGCGGCTTCGTCGCGTCCGCCGACAACGAACATATAAGGCACCTTCCAAAGCTGCGCGTTGCGGATTTTCGCGCCGAGTTTGTCGGCATTGCGGTCGATTTCCACGCGGAAGCCTTTTGCGGCAAGTTTCGATGCGATTTTTTCGCAGTAGGGGATTTGCTTGTCGGTAATCGGGAGGATGCGCACCTGTTCGGGAGCGAGCCACAGAGGGAACGCGCCGGCGTAATGCTCGATGAGTATGCCGATGAAGCGTTCGAGCGAGCCGAGCACCGCGCGGTGGAGCATTACGGGATGGTGCTTTTGTCCATCGGGACCGATGTATTCCGCATTGAGGCGTTCCGCGCTGGGGAGTTGGTAGTCTAGCTGGATGGTGCCGCACTGCCATTCACGCTCAAGCGCGTCATAGATCTTGAATTCGAGTTTCGGGCCGTAGAACGCGCCTTCGCCTTCCTGTATGCCGTATTCCATGCCGTTGGCAACGAGCGCCTTGGCGAGGGCATCTTCCGCCTTGCGCCATGTCGCTTCATCGCCGACGTGGTCTTCTGGCATGGTGGAAAGTTTCACCTTGACGTTTTTGTCGAAGCCGAGATCCTTGTAGACGTCTTTCAGCAGACGGCAGAACTTTGCGACCTCCTCTTCAATCTGCTCTTCGGTGCAGATGATGTGCGCATCGTCCTGCACGAAACCCCGCACGCGCATGATACCGTGGAGCGTGCCGCTGGGCTCGTTGCGGGCGCAATGGCCGAACTCGGCAAGACGCAGGGGAAGGTCTTTGTAGGATCTCATGCGACTTTTGAAGATTTCAAGCGCACCCGGACAATTCATGGGTTTTACCGCGAAGATCCGCTTCTCGCTCTCCGTGATGAACATGTTTGCCTTGTAGTGCGCCCAATGGCCGGACTTTTCCCAGAGCGAGCGCGGCATCAATGCGGGGGTGTTTACCTCCTGGTAGCCGTCCGCCACGAGTTTCCTGCGCATGTAGTCCTGCAATGTCACGTAGATGCTCCATCCCCTTGGATGCCAGAATATCTGGCCAGGGTCTTCGGGATCGAGGTGGAAGAGATCGAGTTCCACGCCCAATTTGCGGTGGTCACGGCGTTTGGCATCCTCGATACGCTCGAGGATCGCTTTCATCTCGGCATCGTCGCGGGCGATGATGCCGTAGATGCGCTGGAGCATAGGATTCGTCTCCTTGCCGCGATAGTAGGAGCCGGCCACGCTTGTGAGTTTCACCACGCCGATCTGCCGGGAATGCTCAACGTGCGGGCCGCGGCACATTTCGGCGTAATCGCCAACGGTGTAGGTGCTTATGGCTTCGCCTTCGGGGATGTCTGCAAGGCGTTCCAGTTTGTACTTCTGCCCGGCGAGAAGTGATTTGGCCTCCTCGCGCGTTACGGTGCGCTGGACGAATGGTTCGTCCAACGCGATGAGCCGCGCAACCTCCGCCTCGATCTTCGGGAAGTCTTCCGTAGTGATCTTCACCGGGATGTCGAAATCATAATAGAAGCCTTCGCTGGTGGCAGGGCCAATATCTATCTGCACGCCCTCGAAAAGATTCAATACCGCCCGCGCCGTCAAGTGCGCGGCGGAATGCCGCCTCATTTCATCTGTAATTTCCATAAATGCCTTCGTTTCCAAGTTCGGGTTATTCTACCACTTTTCCCGATGCAATACAATAACAATAAATTACTTTGCAACGGGCAGTTGGGGCGAGAGCGTTCATTTGCCGGTGGAGAGGAGTTTGAAGCCGATGGACGGCAAATCTAGGCCATTGAGGATGTTGTGGGTGTCGTAAACGAGCGAGGGATGGCGCATGCGGGAATATATTTTCCGCCAGTCTAGGGTTTTGTATTCCGCCCAGGGAGTGGTGACCAGCACTGCATCCGCATTGGTGGCGGCTTCATATGGATCTGCCGTGAAGGATACGCCACTTGCAAGATCGGCAAGGTCTTTCCGCGCGTTCTCCAACGCTTTGGGATCGGTTATCTGCACTATGGCGTGCTCGTCAACAAGCATCCGCACGATTGCACCGGCGGGGGATTCGCGCGTGTCGCCAGTGTCGGCCTTGAAAGCGAAGCCGAAGATTGCTATTTTGCGCTTTGCCAGCGTGTTGAACATCTCGCGGAAGAGCCTTGTAACGAGGCGCTGCTGTTGGGCATCGTTCAGGATTATCACCTGATGCCAATATGCC
>JAFVCR010000021.1 GCA_017479035.1 Kiritimatiellia bacterium
CATGCCGGATCTCTTCCGCCCGCAGCGACAACGCGAAGAGAATAGGCAGAAAGATTTTCAAACCCGTTTTCATGCCAAGATTCTATTGGGCACACCCCGCTTTGTCAACCATTGAGCGAACGTTGGCGGAGTGCTTCGTACAGGACGATACCGGCGGCGACAGATGCATTCAAACTTTGGATTTCGCCAAGCATGGGGAGAACGGCTATGAAGTCGCACGTCTGACGAACCAGACGCGAAATGCCCGCGCCTTCCGCACCTACAACAATCGCCGCTTTGCCGCGATAGTCGATTTTAGTATAGTCTTTTGCGTCATCGCCCCAGTCCAAGCCGGTAATCCATACATTGCGCTCTTTCAAATCCTTTATGAAGCGAACGATATTCACCGCTTTGGCGATCTTGACGTATTCGGTGCCGCCGGCGGATGCGCGGACTACGGTTGGTGTGACAAGGGATGCGCGGTCTTCGGGGACGACGATGCCGCTCACGCCGGCGGCGCAGGCGGTGCGGACGATTGCGCCGAGGTTCTGCGGATCTTCGATGTGATCCAAGACTACGAACATGGCATTTTCGTCTGTCTCGGCGAATTCCAAAAGTTCCGCAGTGTCTGCATAGGGGTAGATGTCTGTTTTCAGAGCCACGTTCTGGTGGTGAGCACCCTTGAAGAGAGCATCCATGCGTTTGCGGTCTTCAGTGCGGCAGACGATACCTAGGCGTTGAGCCCATGCGCGCATTTCGGAGAGGTCTTCGCTCTCGCCCGGGACGGATGGCGGGAGAATGAGCTCGCGGCACTGGCGGCGGCCTGCGCGGAATACCTCAAGTACGGGTTTGCGGCCGTATATCCATTCGCCGCCGGTGACAAGTTCACGCGGCCCTTTCTTGTGTTGATTGTGGTTTCGGGTGTCCATGCCGCATATTCTACCATAATCCGGGCGAATGCACAACGACAATATAATTCTTGCATTAAAAGGGAAAATGTGCGATAATAAAGGGAAATGTCGAAGGAGATCCTTGTAGTCGGCGTGGAGGCTGGGTGCGTGCGCGCGGTGAGATTCACTGCGGGGGCGAAGGGATTTGCACCCCATGAAGAGTTTTGCTGCAAGGACGGCATACCCGCCGCCACTGCGGACGAGTCGGCTTTGGCCGTTGCAGACGATACCGCAAAGCAGAACGAGCCGGCGGATGGCGAAACGGGCGTTGCGTTTCTTGAAAGAGCGTTTGGCGAAGTCGCCAAAAAGTTCCATGCAAAGGAAATAGTGCTTGCATTGCCGCTTTCACGGCTTTTGACGCAAAGTATTCGCGTGCCGGATGAAGACCGCGATCTGCTTGAGGAAAAAGCGCAGATGCAGCTGAAAGCGGCAAGCCCGTTCCCGGACGAGGATATGCTTGTGGCCACGGAGACGCTTGCAGATACGGGGGTGAGCGTGCGGGCGATGGCAACCGCGCTGCCGGAAGCGAGCGCGGAGGAGATTTCAAACGCACTTGATGCGGCGGGACTGAAGGTTGTCCGCACAGACGCTACTCTTTACGGCTGGATCGAAACGTTGCGCGAACGTATTAATGGTGGAGATCAGGCGGCGGAGGCGCAAGCAAGCTCCGCATTCAAGAAACTTCTGCTATTCGGTTTCGGCGGCGAATGGGACGTTGCGATTTGGGAGAACGGATCACTTTCGCATGCACGCGGGCTTGGCGCGATAGAAGGGGATCAACTCAAGCGCGAGGTGATGCTGACCCTGCTTGCACAGGGTGCGGCGGGTTTCGGCGAGGTTGTGGTATTCACGCCGGATGCTGCTGATGATGTTGATTTGCCGGATATTGCACCTGTGCGGACGGAGGTGGTGGAAGATCTTTTCGGCGGAGTGAAAGGCGTGGGGCTGCGTACGGGAATCGATGGCGCATGCGATGCTACGCCCACCGTCTGGCGCGAGGCGTTGGCAGAGGCGAGATTCTCCAAGAAAATGTCGGTTTTTCTTGCGATTGCGGGCGTGGTGTGGCTGGTGATTGCGGGTGCAATGGCGGGCGGGCCGTTCGTCTACGACTATCTAACCGATTCGGTCAAGAGTCTTTCCAAGGCACATTCAAAGGAGTTCACAACCGTCCGCGACACGAAAGAACGAGTCGCGCTGGTGAGGCGATATTCCAACAAGGACACCAGTGCGCTGGAAATGTTGCGCATCGTATGCGATCAGATGCCGCAGGGTGTGGCGTTGAGCCGTTTGCAGTACACAAAGGATCAGAAACTGACTTTGCAGGGCGATGCCGACGATGCGCAAAAAGTGTATGATTTCAAAGATCGCATGGTGGCGGTGAAGTATGCACCGGCGGCGGAGCAGGGCGAAAAGCGCGTTAAAGTGCCAATGTTCGCAAACGTGAATATGAAAGGCCCCACTCTCAAGCGCGGGAGGCAGTCGTTCACGTTGGAGGCTTCGTTCGAGGCGAAGGAGGACGACTGATGGCGGCGGGCGAAAGGTCTATGCGCGAGAGAACGGTGCTCGCCGTGCTGGGCGTGCTTGCGCTGTATGCGATGCTTGTGCTGTATTGGATGATGAGCCAGCAGGAGGCGTGGGAGGCCGGCCGCAACGCGTACGAAAAGGCGCAGCAGAAATACGAACGCGAAAAGAATCTCATCGAACGGCGCGACTACTGGGAGGAGCAGCTAGACAAGGAGTCTGCGAAGATGCCGCTTTTCCCGGAAGGCAAGGATGTGGATACATGGTGGTGGCAGAGGGTGGATCAACTAGCAAGTGAAAACCACGTCACCACACCCAACCACGAAAAGGGCGCAGAGGAGAAAAAGGGGGATGTGTTCGAGCTCGCGCTTGAAGCGCGCGGATGGGAAAGTTCCCTCAAGAGCCTTGTGAAGTTCATGTGTGCGCTGGAGACGGCGAGCGGCGCGATGTTCGACGTGCGCGACATAACAATCAATCCTGTGGTGAAAACAGGCTACTTGAAGACTTCCTTCCGCCTCGGTTGCGCGTATATGCGCGGCGATGCCGAAGACGATGAAGAGGAAGAATACGATGACGAAGATTTGGAAGATGACGACGAGGATGCCGAAGACTCCGGCGACGATGAGGACGCGGACGATTCGGATGAGGATGACGATGACGAATAACCGCGTTGTCGGGAAAAGCGAGGATTGACATGAAAAGATTTTTGAGAAGCGGGTTGGTGGCGGCTGTAATCGTGGCATCTTTCTATGCCGCCGCGCAACAGGCGCAGCCGCGCAATAACAACAATCTGTTGAACAGAGGTAACCGCCCGGCGGCCGGCGCAGGTCGGCGAGGAGGATCAAATGCTGCGGCCGCCGCCGCAAACGATCCCGCCAAGGGTGAAGAAGCAATGAAGAAGTTTCATGAA
>JAFVCR010000022.1 GCA_017479035.1 Kiritimatiellia bacterium
AGACGACGTACCCGGTGCGCTGGACTACGAGGATCTCAACTACTACACCGCTTTGCCGGGGAAGTGGCGTACGACGGACGATCCTGCGCTGACGCACGATGGGGAGGACGCGCTTGTGTCGTCGCGCACGTCTGAAGGGGAGAGCGTGTTCAAAGTGTATGTGGGCGGAGAGGGAGAGCTTTCGTTTTGGATGAAGGCGAGCGATGCTGCCGCAGGGCATATTTCGATTTCGTGCGCGGGGGCGGCGCTTCTTTCCGCAGAGGCGAGCGATTATGCGGAGTGGACGCATTTGACGCTGCCGGTGGAAGGTGATGGGCTGCACACGGTGAGCATTACTTACACGCGTGAAGAAGATGCGGTGGACGATTTCATGATCATCGATGAAATGGCATGGAGCAGCCAGACGGTTTACACGGTGGAATTCGACGGCGGCGAGCACGGAACCATTACGGGCAATGCTTCGCAGCTTGTGGTATACGGTGCAAGCGCGGAAGCACCGGAAGTAGAAGGGGACAAGGGCTGGGAATTCGACGGGTTCGATACGGATTTCTCAAGTGTGACGGGCAATTTGAAGGTTACGGCGCAATGGCGGCGCAAAACGTTCACGGTGGTGTTCGTATCGCAAGGCAAGCGCGTGAGGACGATTAAGAGACCGTTCGAGAGCGCGGTGGGAGCCGTGCCGAGTGCCAGCCGCGAAGGATGGGAGTTTGTTGGATGGGTGGCGACGCTCGAGGATGGGAGCAGTGTAACGGTGGATGCCGCCACGGAAGTGCTTGAGGATATGACGGCTGTTGCGCAATGGCGCGCGAGAGAATTCACGATAACGTTCGACCCCAACGGAGGCACGGGCGGTGGCACAAAGATCACCATGACGGGCACGGCTGTGGGGTCGGCATCGGCATTGAAGCAGGGGTATGTGCTGGAGGGGTGGTACACTGCGGCCGAGGGTGGGCAATATGTGGCACCGTACACGCTTGCACTGGCCGATGCAACATATTATGCGCACTGGCGCAAGTTGGGCGGAGGCGATAGCGAAGAGATAGATGACGGCGAAGATGAAGGCGGAGAAGGCGACGGTGGCGAAGGCAGCGAGAGCGGCAGCAATGAAGGCGAGGGCGAAGGTGCAAGCGGCAACGGCGGCGGCAGTGGAGTGGATGAAGGTGGCGCAGTTGAGGAGGAGCCGGTTGACGAAGATGAAGATCTAGAAGGGCTGGATACGTCGAAGGCAAGTGTTTTCAACGGGTATCTGGCGAGTGCGGACGGCAAGCCTGCGGGGACTATTGTGCTGAAGGTGGGCAAGGCTGCGAAGCGCACGGGGATGTCTGCCGTGACGGCTACGATACAAGTGGCGGGCGTGGCGAAGAAAACGGTGTTGAAGGATTCGGTGGCATTCACTGCGGATGCGCCGACGGAGGTTGCGATCGGCGAACTTAAATTGGCGGTGGCGGCGGATTCGTTCAAAGGGAAATACGGCACTTTGGCGGCGATGGGCGTGAAGACGCAGGACGCAAGCGCGTATGCGGCATGGAAAGGCAAAACGTATGCTGCGGTGATCGGCAGGGAGGGGACTAGCGGCTTTACGCTTGTGTCCATGAAAATCGGCGCGCGCGGCAAAGTAAAGGTAAAAGCCGTACTGCCTACGGGCAAGACCGCGACGGGGTCGGCGCAGTTGCTGCCGGGTGCGGACGCGGCGGCAATCCCCGTGACGCTTGCAAAGGCGAATGTGGCGTTTGTGCTGAAGATAGCGGATGGGGATGTGGCGGCGGATGGCGTTGCCGCATCGGGTGAGCCGGAAACGGCCTCGGCATCGACGGCGGGGATTGGGCTTCCATCGTCGTTTGCAGTGGACGGGCTAAAGGTTTCCGGCTTGCGGATTTCGGTGCAGAAGGCTACGGGATTCATCAAGGGGTCGTTCACGGTAGCGGTCGCTTCGCAAAAAGTCAAGTTCACGTTGAATGGCGTAGTAATAGATGATGTTCTCTATTTGAACGCCTACAATAAAATCACGGGCGTGCTTGCGCTGGCGGTGGACGGAGAGGAATAAGGTTTGGAGGCGTATCATCTACCGGTGTTCGCGGCGGGGGCGTTTGCGTTTGGGGCGGTGATTGCGAGTTTCCTCAACGTGTGCATCTGGCGCATACCGAGGGGAGAGAGCGTGGTCAGCCCGCCGTCGCACTGTCCCAAATGCGGCAAGAGGATACGCTGGTGGCAGAACATACCGATAATCTCGTGGCTGGCGTTGCGGGGGAGGTGCGCCGGCTGCGGGGAGAGGATTTCCGCGCGCTACATTGCCATTGAAACGCTGGGGGGAGTGTTGTTCCTCGCCGCGTTCGTGCAGGCGGCGTGGCCGTGGTTTCTGGGAGAATGGCCGCCATTTGCGATGACGCCGATTTCGCTTGCGCAACTGCCGATATGGTTTCTAGCGTATGCGGGGTTGATATTGGGTGCGTTCGTGGATCTCGACCACTATTGGATTCCAGACCGCGTGACGATAGGAGGGATGGTTCTCGGCGTGCCGTTGAACCTGATTGCAGCATGGACGATGCGCACGCCGCTGCACAATATGAAGTTTGTTGCGGTGTGGTACGCGGCGGGGCTTGTGCTGGGGTTCGGGGGGTTGTGGCTTTTGGGATTCGTGTTCTCCAAAATCTTCAAGAAAGAGGCGATGGGCTTTGGAGATGTGAAGTTGCTGGGGGCGGTCGGTGCGTTTTTCGGGCCGGTGGCGGTGGTGTTCACGCTCGTGGCGGCGGCGATAGCGGGCAGCGTTGCAGGTATTGCCATGATTGCGGCGGGCAGGACGAAGATGGGGAACTTCACGCCGATACCTTTCGGGCCGTTTCTAGCGTTGGGGGCTGCGGTGTGGATGTTGTGGGGCGAGGTATTCGTGGCATGGTACATGATGAATCTTGCAATGTGAAGACGAAAAGGAATCTTTACCTGTAATGAGCATGGAAAAGGTATTCAAGTTGACCGATCCGTACGGGAGCGCACCGGCGAGGCCGCCGTTCACGCAGTCGGTTTCCACGGCCGAGCCTTGGGGCAGGGCGAGCGCGGTGGAGGATGTCACGCTCGGCGAACTGCTCGACCGCACCGTAAAAGCGTATCCGCAGCAGGATGCGATGGTGTTCCCCGAAACGGGCTACCGCCGCACCTGGCTGCAGCTTGGCGGGGACGTGGAACTTCTCGCACGCGCGCTGATGGCGATCGGCATACAAAAGGGCGAAAAGATCGCGCTCCTTTCCACCAACGAGCCCGATTGGGTGGTGATGATGTTTGCGGCGGCGAAAATCGGCGCGGTGCTGCTGCCGCTCAACATCAATTTCCGCGAATACGAGTTCGAGCAGGCTCTCACGCAAAGCGAGGCGGAGACCGTGTTCGTGATGGAACGCTACCGCGATACGGATTTCCTTGCCATAGCGGCGAAATACATCCCGGAGCTTGCGACTTCGCCCAAAGGCCAGCTCAAGAGCAAACTCTTCCCGAAACTGCGGCGCATTGTAAGCCTCGGCACGCATGCGCGGCGGGGAATGTATACGATCGCGGAAGTGCGCCGCCATGCCGCCGCCACGACGTGGGCGGAATACGGCCGGCGCCAGAGCGAGTGCAAGCCCACGGACGTGGTCAACATGCAATATACCTCCGGCACGACCGGTTTCCCCAAAGGCGCGATGCTCACGCACCGCAACATTATCAACGATTCCCATTGGATCGGCGCTTGCATGTCCATCACTCATGCTGATAGGATGTGCATCCCCGTGCCGCTCTTCCATTGCTTCGGCTGCGTGTTGGGGATAGTGGTGGCAACGGTCTTCGGCGCGGCGATGGTGATGCTGCGCAAGTTCGACCCGGTGGAGGTGATGAGCGCGATCGAAAAGGAACGCTGCACCTCGCTCTACGGCGTGCCGACGATGTACATTTCCATTCTCGACCATCCGCTTTTCCCCAAGTTCGATTTCTCCTCCATCCGCACGGGCGTGATGAGCGGCGCGCCGTGCCCGCTTGTGCGCATGGAGCAGACCATCGAAAAGATGGGCATGAAGGAAATATGCGTCCCCTACGGCCTTACCGAGGCAGGCCCCGTCATGACCATGACGCGCGGCTGGGAAAAATCCGTGCAGAAACGCTGCGACACGGTGGGCCTCGCCCTGCCTGGAATAGAAGTGGCAGTGATAGACCCCGCAACGGGCGACCTTGCGCCGCTCGGTGCCGTGGGCGAACTTTGCTGCCGCGGCTACAACACCATGCAAGGCTACTATGCCATGCCGGACGACACCGCCGCCACAATCGACGAAAACGGCTTTCTCCATTCCGGCGACCTCGGCCGCATGGATGCCGACGGCTACTTCTACTTCACCGGCCGCCTCAAGGACATCATCATACGCGGCGGCGAGAACATCTCCGCTGCGGAGGTGGAGCAATTCCTCGCGGGCATGCCGGAAATCGCCGACGTGAAAGTCGTGGGCGTCCCGTCGAAAAAATACGGCGAGCAGCCCGGCGCGTTCATCATCCTGCGCGAAGGATGCGAAATCGCCGAAGCGGAAGTGGCGGATTTCTGCCGCAACCGCATCGCGTGGTTCAAAATCCCCAAATACATAAAGTTCGTGAAGGAGTTTCCCCTCACCGCTTCCGGCAAGGTGCAGAAATACCGTCTGCGCGAACTTGCCCACTCCCTTTGGCCCGACGCTTAAAGCGGCTTGCAACATCGCACGCAACATGGTATAATCCCCGCCGCAGATATGGCAGAAGAATTGACACCGATGATGCGGCAGTACAACCGCATAAAGCAAGATGTCCCCAAAGGGACGATTGTAATGTTCCGCCTTGGCGACTTCTA
>JAFVCR010000179.1 GCA_017479035.1 Kiritimatiellia bacterium
GTGTCTGCTGCGGGGGGAGCCTCCGTGGAACCAGTGCGGGAGTTTAGCTCGATGCGAAGTTTGAGGAGTTGTATTTCAAGTTCGTCCAAGCGGGAAAGGATGCGTTCCAGTTTTGCATTCATTGCAACCGGGAGAGGTGCAGGGGTTGCGGGAGTAGCGGAGGTGCGCGGAACGATACCGGAAGGATTCGCGGCGAGAGAGTCCCACCAAAGCACCGTGCCGAAAGGCATCACTGCGCGGAATGCGCGGGCAAGCGGCGTGTGCGCCGATGCGTCGGCGAGGGTCTTGTCATGCGCGCTCTTGGGGTCGAGGCATTGCACCAGCGAGCCGCCAGTCACGGCGAGGAAATACCTGTCTGCAAGATGCCGCGCCATTACGCAATACGGGAGAAAATACTTGAACGGGCGGCGGTCGATCGGGCGCATTCGCGAAATTGTCGCGGCGAAGATGCCGGGGAGAATGTCGAGGATGATACGTGCGGCGGCACCGGAGCCTACGCGCGAAAGCGACGGCATCAGGAATGTGCGGCCGATGAAATACGGTAGAACGAGAATGAGAATTTTCATTTGCCGGTGTCCTTCAATATGCCTTCGGCGAGATGGCGGGAGAAATCGCTGCGGTATGTGAAGAAACTCCGCGCGATTTTGCGTTTGTCGGGTTCAAGAGTGAAGTTTCGCTCAGCATAGTGCGCGAGGAGGTTTGCGACGGATTCAAGTCCCGTCACGGAATTGAATATCTTTGCCGTTTGCGCAGATGCAAACACGAGGTCTCCATGCGTTGCCGAATCGCGTGCAGGGTCGTCGAGGTCCGGCATCCAGAATAGGACGGGGCGTTCGCGGAAGAGAAAATCGAATGCGATGGAGGAATAGTCGGTCAAGAGCATGTCGGCCGTGCGGATGTATTCGGACAGGCTGGAGGTGTCGCACAATTCCACAAACGGCGGCAGGGCGAAAACCTTGTTCGTGCCAAGTATCCGCTGGAGCGCATGGTGGGTGTTGAACACGATGCGCACGCCGCTTTCGTGCAGACGGCGTATCGCGGGGGATGCCATCAGCGCGGATATGCGCCGGGAGAAGAAGGACGTCTCGAAGTCCTCGCGCGTTTTCATGTCGTAGCGCCAGGTGAAGGATACGAGCAGGACTTTCTTTTCCGATTCGCTCTTGGGTGCGGCGGCTGCGAGGAGGTCGAAGCGCGGAAGACCGGCCTGGATGGCACGGAAAGAGTTTTCCGTCATCGAGTAGCGCTCTTCGGCATCGCGCAGGAATTTTTCTTCGATGGCGGAAGAGACGTTTGCGGAGTCGAAGCGGTGGAAAAGGCTTACCATCAAGGCGTTGACGCGCGTGAACATATAGCCATGCTGCATGAACACGAGGTCGCAATCATCCTGCGCGCGCAAATAGGCGGCAAGCCCTTGCGGGAGGGACACATCCTCCATCACGACGGCGCGGGCGCGGCAGAACGCATCGCCGGAAATTTGTTCATCCAGCATCGAATGGTCGCGCAAAGCATCGTCGGGGACGATTATCACATCGTCGCGATATGGAGAATTTTTGATGCGCTTGGCGTAGAAAGGCGAGTTTTTCTGCGTGACGTATTTGCAGGGAACGCCAGACTTCTTGAGATACGAATAGAACATCCACGAGTCGATGCGCTCGGCGGAACGGTCGTTGAGGAATGATACAACTATGACTGTATCGCGCACGTGGCAGGCTTTGCGCCGTGCATCAAAACGTTCGATTGCGGCGGCGGCCTCGGGACGGATATTTGCGGCAGGTTCGGGTTCGTCAAGCGCAGAGCCGTAGCCGGCGAGCAGTTTTTGCAACGTTTCCATCGGCAGAGGATCGGCGGCGCAGATTCCCGCGATTGTATCTGCGGAGGCCTCGGCAAGCATTGTCTTCAACGTGCGGGCGGCGGAGATGTTGTTGCGCACGTAGTATATCGCATCTAGCAAGAGGCGCGCCATCACAAGCCCGCGCGCCTTGGGCGTGGCGGCCTTGTATTGCGGATATTGTACTAATGTGAAGAACGTGCGTATCGCGAGCGATTGCGAGCCTTCTCCCGATGCGGATGCAGAATGCAACAGACGCGACGCCGCGCCGGAAGGAATGTTGCGGCGGTAGCGATAAAACGCTTCCTGCATTGTGGAAATGCGCTTGGCGGCAAGGAGAATCGTGGCGTTGGCGAAGAGGTCTTCCGCAAGCGGAATTTCGGCAAATCTGAAATTGATCGACTCCAGAAAACTGCGGCGGTATGCGCAGAAGCAGCACGATGCGCAGTTGCGCAGAATCGTAAGATCGTCGAGGGAAAAGATGTCTTTTGCGGGAAAGTGCTTTTTCTGGTTTGCAAGGCTCCAGAACTGCGGCATGGGTTCGAGTGTTTTATAGTCGAACGCTTCGTAGTCGAAAAACACCATGTCAAGTTCCTGCGTGTCGGCCTTGGCTACGAGTTTCTCGACCGCGTCCGGGCGGAGCAGGTCATCGCCATCGATGAACATCACGTAGCGGCCGCGTGCGTTTGCAAGCGCAAGGTTGCGTGCGGCGGAAACGCCGGAATTGAGTTGGTGGAATACGCGCACACGCCTGTCCACAGACGCGATTTCGTCGAGGATTGCGCCGGAGCGGTCAGCCGAACCGTCGTCCACGCAGATGATTTCGATATTGTCGTGCGTTTGCGCCAGCAAGGAGGCAAGGCACGCGGTGACATACAGCTCAACGTTATAGACGGGGACAATTATTGTTGCGTCTACATCCGTCTGCGGAATCTCCCTTGCGGGGCGTTCGCGCAGAGAAACTTCCTGACGGCACTCGCCGCTGTATGTAGCAAGAAGATCGCGGCCTTTGTCGAAGAACTTTTCCCGTTCCGCAAGGCATATCTCGCGGCGTTCGGCAAACCGCGTCTTGGCGAGAATAGCAGCGGCATCTTGCGCACGGGCGGGGAACTCCTCTGCGGCCGCAACGACGAGTTTATAGAACTCGCCCCACCAAGAGAGGAAGCCGCCGCATTCGATGTCGCGCCGGATGGATTCGAGCGTGGAGAAAACCTCGTTATCGGTGCGTTTTGCGCCATCGATTTCTCCTGCAAGCCATTTCTCCTTGAAGGCAAAGAAGCGCTTGCTGCGCATCCATGAGGCAAAGCCGGAGGCGATGCCGCCGGCCAACTTTATGCCGGGAGCGGCAAATGTTGCGCGGCGATACATTTTTCCACGGCAGGAGAGGTCGTTGGCAAATTCCGGCGAAGCAATGTGCACTCCCGGCTTTGCCGCAGAATTGCATTCGGCGAAATCCGCATCGGAAAACTTGTCCAGCGCAAGCGACATGCGCTCAAACGCAAGGCGGCCAAGTTCTTCGCCGCTTGCAAGGAACATTACATATTCGCCCTTCTCACGAGCCGCATCAAATCCATCGGTGGAAATGCGCCTATCGCCATTGGCAAGTTCTTCAAAGAGTTTCTCCGTGGCGGCATCAGGTGCGGCTGCGCTGCATTTCAATTCCCAGTTTTCAAGGCTCTGGCGTTTGACGCTTGCTATCGTGCGCATGGCGGCCTCTGGAGAGGCGGATTGCGGATGAATCAGGCACACCGAAATCTTCGGCGCAAACGCGATATGCTCTTTGAGTGCGTTTGCAACCGCGCCTTGGGGATTGCGGGAAATGGCATTTTGGATCTCCACCGGGCGCAGCGCCAATGCCTCGGCAGGATCTGCGAGGTTGTCCACAAACTCCGCAAGAGCCTCTTCGGAGGAAGGAACGTAATCCTCGCCAGTAAAGCGCGTTGCCACCTTGCGCGGATACTCGAACACGCTTCCGGCCAGGCGGCGCACGCGAGCGGCAAACGTGGCGGGGGTGTCGTGCGCGGACGGGGTAAGATTGTGTTCGCGCAGGAATGATGTTTTGAAGATTGCAATATCCGTTGCGATGGCAATGTCTGCATCTTCCGCAACGGCGGAAAGTTTGAAAATCTCGAATGCCGTGGCGGAGGCTATCGCGTCTTTCTCGTGGAGGAACAGCACAAAACGCTTCGGCGCATCGTGCATAGTGCGCTCGAAGAATGTGCAAAAATCGCCATCTCCGCTTTTGCGTATTGCGACTGTCAAGCCGGCATCGTCCATCTGGGTAAATCCTTGTATGCGGTTTTTATATCAGACTTTATCGACCGCCATACTATCACATTTCATGCGTTTTTACAATCCCCGAATCCATGCACCATCGCATGAATGTTGTGCGAGAAACCTTTAGGCGTTTCGCGGCATAGCGTTGCGAAATTCGCCCAGTGGCCCAGAGGCGGCCAACTCCTGCGAAATCCCGCGATACGGGTTTTCTCGGCGCGCCGAAACGCACACCGCGCAGTTTTGCGGCTGCGATGCCTTCGCGCTGGCGGCGGCGTATGGCTTCGCGTTCGGTCTCGGCCACGTATGAAAGCAATTCAAGGACAATATCTGCTATCAGCGTTTGCGTTAGGCTCCGTTTGCAAGATGTGCAAAGAAGCGGCATGTCCAATACTTCTATCGTCACCTTGCAATGTTTAGTGAGATGCCGCCACGTCTCCAGAAGTTCCGCATAGTAGCGCCCCAGCCTGTCAAGACTCGCCACGACAAGGACATCCCCCTCGCGCAACGTTGCCATCAGTTCGTGCCACGCGGGTCTGTTGAAATCCTTTCCGGAAATGCGATCGGTGAATATCGCGTCCATTCCTATGCCATGTGCCGTGAGCGCATCTATCTGCCGCGCAGTATTCTGTTCGCGTGTCGACACCCGGGCATACCCGAAAACAGCCATAATGCTCCTTTCTCTTTTCTGCAATTTTACCATAAGCGGTTGATAAAGTCTGACATAAAAGCCACAGGGAGGCTATGAACACGAAAGAGACCGGCAAGACACTTCACCTGCACGGAGAAATTGATATTGTCGTCACATGGGTGGACGGCAAGAGTCTTTGTCATTCCGGAGCAGAGGGCGCGGAGAATTGCCGGTTCAGGGACTGGGGGCTGATGGGGCATTGGTTCAGGTGCGTGCAGGAATGCCTGCCGTGGGCGCGAAGGATTCATGTTGTCACGAACGGGCAGGTGCCGGAGGGCTTTGACGAATCGGATCCGAAGATGCGGCTTGTGCGGCACGAAACTTTCATGCCGCACGACGCGTTGCCTACGTTCAATTCGTGCGCGATTGAGGCGTATCTCGACAGGATCCCGGATTTGGCGGAAAGGTTCGTGTATTTCAATGACGATATGTTTGTCCTGCGTCCGCTGGAGCCGGAGTTCTTTTTCAAAGACGGCGTGCCGTGCGATTTTGCGCTATTCGACACGATACGCTTTGCGCCAGATTCGGCGGGGGAACTGGTAGCGCAGAACGTCAAGTGGATAAACGCAAATTTCACGGCGCGGGAAATCTACGCGAAAAACCGCAGACGGCTTTTGTCGTTCGCAAATGGATGGAAAAGCGCGGCGAGGAATTTCCTTTACATGGCGCTGGTGCGGGATTGGGTGGCGAATTTCTACAATCCGCATCTGCCGGCGGCGTTGACGAAGGCAACCTACAAAGAGGTATGGGCAAAGTGCGCGGACGTGCTGGAGCGCACGGGAAAATGCAGGTATCGCGAGGATTGGAACGTCAGCCACTGGCTGATGCGGAACTGGCAACTTGCGGCGGGGAATTACCGTCCAATGAGATTTGCGGGAAAGTATTTCGATGCGACGGACGCACGAATCGATGAGATTTGCGACGCGGTGGTGCATCGCCGCGAGGCTTTGATCTGCATAAACGACGTGGGCGGCTTGAGCGATTTCGCGGAGGGAATACGGCGCATCAAGGATGCGTTCGAGAGGATGGTAAGGCTGTGATGGACAACAACAAAAGAAGGTATCTTTGGCTGTTCGCGGAAAACCTCGGCAAGACGGCGAACAACAACTCGTTCTATTTCTGGCGGCACGTGGTCAATTCGTCCGCGCCGGTGGATGCGTATTTCATCATGGAGAAAAATGCGAACACGAAAGCCGTCTACGCCACGCTCACGAAACACGAAAAGAAATTCGTGATTCGCCGCAA
>JAFVCR010000180.1 GCA_017479035.1 Kiritimatiellia bacterium
GCAACGGCCTGCCCATGTGTGGTGTGCCGTGGCACGCGCTCGATGGCTACCTCGCACGCCTCATACGTTCGGGGCATTCCGCCGCAATCTGCGACCAAGTTGAAGACCCGCGTACGGTAAAAGGCAAGAACATCGTCCGCCGCGAAGTAACACGCATCGTCACGCCCGGTACCGTAACCGAAGACGGCCTTTTGGATGAATGCACCAACACCTACATAGCCGCCACGCACTCCAACGCGCTTGCGCTCCTCGACCTTTCCACGGGCGAATTCTCCTGCGAAGCGTTTGCCGATGCCGCCGCTCTCGAAGATGCCATTTTGCGCATATCGCCGGCCGAGCGCATCGTTAGCGCGGAATTTGCTAACGCCGCCGCTGCGGAAAACTCCATGCCCGCCACGTGCGTGGATGCCTGGACGTTTTCCTACGATGCCGCGCACGAAGAACTCCTGCGGCATTTCAAAGTGCTTGCGCTGGACGGCTTCGGGCTCGAGGGGAGTGCCTGTGCCGGGATGGTCTGCGCCGCCGGCGCGCTTCTCTACCATGTAGGCACCACGCTGCACCACAACATATCGCACATCCGCCGCATAGTCAAACGCGAGTCCGCCGGAATGCTCGCAATCGATGCCGGTACGGTGCGCCACCTCGCGCTTCTGCCGGTGGAAGGATTGCGGCGCGATGCCACGCTTTTTGCCATACTCAACGCCACGAAAACCCCTATGGGCGCACGCACGCTTGCAAACCGCATCCGCCAGCCGTTGTGCGATGCCGCCGCAATCAGCGCACGTTTGGACGAAGTGGAAACCTTCACGCGCAATCGTTTTTCCCTCACGCGCCTCCAGTCCCTTTTGGGCGGCGTGCGCGACATCGAACGCCTCATTGCCAAGGTCGACTCCATGCGCGCCAACGCACGCGACCTCAAAGCACTTGCGCAATCTCTCAAGCCGGTTCCCGAGGTGATCGAAGAACTCGCCGCCGTGCAGTGTTCCTCCGCAGGTCTCGCCGCAGAAAAGGAACTCGTGGATCTCCTCGAGAGCGCGATTGCGGAGAACCCCAACGTCCTTCTCACCGAAGGCAACCTCATCGCACCCGGCTACAACGGCGAACTCGACGAATGGCGCGGCATTGCGCAGAACGCACACCAGTGGGTTGCCAACTATCAGGCCGCCGAAATCGAACGCACCGGCATCAAGACGCTTAAAGTGCGGCGCAACAACGTCTTCGGCTTCTATATCGAAATCTCGAAAGCCGCCGCCAAAGACGCGCCGCCAAACTACGAACGCCGCCAGACCCTTACCGGCGCGGAACGTTTCACCACGCCAGAGCTGCGCGAATACGAACGCAAAGTCCTCTCCGCGCAGGAGCGCATCAACGCGCTCGAGCAGGATCTTTTCAAGGATCTCCTTGCAAAGACCGCCGCGCACGCGCTTTCCATCCAGAGCACGGCAATACGCCTTGGCGAAATCGATGCCACGCTCGCCCTTGCAGACCGCGCGCTCGCAGCCGGATACGTGCGCCCGATCATCGACGAAAGCGACGTTCCCGACATTCTCGACGGCCGCCACCCGATCATTGAACAGTTGCCCGATGCCGAGCCATTCGTCCCCAATTCCGCATCTCTCGATTGCGTCCGCAACCAGATAATGCTCATCACGGGCCCCAACATGGCCGGCAAATCCACATATCTGCGCCAGGTGGCGACCCTTGCGGTGATGGCGCAAATGGGTTCGTTCGTTCCTGCCGCATCTATGCGCCTTGGCGTGCTGGATCGCATTTTCACGCGCATTGGCGCGGGCGACGATTTCTCTCGCGGCCGCTCCACATTCCTCGTGGAAATGCAAGAGACCGCCAACATCCTCAACAACGCCACGCCGAAGAGCCTCATCGTCCTTGATGAAATCGGGCGCGGCACCTCCACGTTCGACGGCATATCTATCGCCTGGAGCGTGGCCGAATATCTCGCTCTCCACGCGCAGACCAAGGCCAAAACCCTTTTCGCCACGCACTACCACGAGCTCACCGCCCTTGCCGACAAGTTCGATTGCGTCACAAACTGGACGTGCAAAGTAAAGGAAGACGGCGAGCGGCTCGTATTCCTGCGGCGCGTGGTTCCCGGCGTGGCCGAAAGGAGTTTCGGCATACACGTTGGCGCAATGGCGGGATTGCCCGAAAGCGTAGTAAAACGCGCGTTCCAGATTCTCGAGAATCTCGAATCGTCCAAACTCAACGTCACCGACCCCGCACGCGCCGTGAAGAAACGTCTTTCCGACATACCCGGCCAGATGACGCTCTTCGACTGATTGACCCATCTTGTCCATTTAATACGACCGCTGCTGGCTGCGCGCGAGATAGTTTGCAATGGCATTGTGGAGCACTTTGTATCCCCCGGGCGTGGGATAATCCCCCGTGAAATACCAATCTCCCTTCGCATCCGGGCACGCCGCGTGCAACCCTTCGAGCGATTGGAACACCACTTCCACCTGCGCATTCATTCCTTGCGGCGTGAGCAGACGCGCGATTTCCCCCGCCAGGCGCGCCGCACCGAACCGTGCATACAGCGGCCGCAACGGATTCGGCTCGGCAGATGCCGCCGCGCGGCGCAATTCCTCTTCCGCGCCATCCCCCAGCAGATTCACCAGCGCACGGAACGCCACGAGTTCGCCAAGCGTGCTCATGTCTATTCCGTAGCAGTCGGGATAGCATATCGGCGGCGCGGACGAAGCCACGATTATCTTCTTTGGCCCCAGCCGCTCTAGCATGGGCAGTATGGCGTTCTTCATCGTGTTGCCGCGCACGATCGAATCGTCCAGCACCACGAGCGTATCCACACCCGGTTCCACAAGGCCGTATGTGATGTCGTAGACGTGTTTGTAGAACTCCCGCCGCGCCGCCGCATCTGCAATGAACGTCCTGAATTTGGCATCCTTCACCGCCACCTGCCCAAACCGCAAACGTTTGCACAGCGGCATTGCGGCCTCTATCAGCCCGTGGAACGCCACTTGCGCGGAATTGGGGATGTAACTGAAGAACGTGTGTTCCACGTCCCCCGCAGCCTCCAGCACCGGCGCGACCAAAGCGGCACCTAGTGCTTTGCGCTCGCGATGGATTGCGGCATCGTTTGCGCGGGAGAAGTATATGCGCTCGAAAACGCATCCGCGCTCCTCCTGCGGCGCAAGGCACGGCGCAAAACGCGTAACGCCGTGTGGCATGACGATATACGCCTCGCCGCGCGGCAGTTCCTTTACCTCGCAAGTGGGGCAGTCGAACGCGGCTTGTATCGCCGGCCGCTCGCTTGCAACCACTGCCACTTCGTCGTTTTCGTAGTAGTATCCCGGGCGTATGCCGTGTGGATCGCGTATGGCAAACGCTTCGCCGGCGGCGGTCATCCCGCAAAGCGTGTATGCGCCATCCACGCCTTCCAGCGCAGTGCGCAAAACGTTTTCAAGGCAATACGGCTTTTGACCGTCGCAGCATTTGCCTAGATGGTGGGCTATCGTCTGCGCCAGCAAGAAGCCGTCCGCACGCGATTCGGGGAAATGGCCCGCAGCCACATACCGCTCGAAAATCTCGGCGTTGTTCGTCAAATTGAAATTCCCCGCCAGCATCAAAGTGCGTTCCAGGCAGCTGGACTTGTGCACGAACGGATGGCAGAACGTCTCCTCGTGCCGGCCGAACGTGGCATAGCGCAAATGCCCCAGGAAAAGCGTCTCCTCCGGCAGGGGAGTGCGCCTTGCGATCTTCCCCAGGAGATCGGCGAGCGGCGTGGCGGACGCGCTTTTCAACACCGTGTATGCGCTGCGCCCCGGCTGCGGCGCAAGCGAAAGTATCGCCGCGCCCGCGCCGTCCTGCCCGCGATTGTGCTGCTTTTCCAGCAGAAGCGAGAGTTTCGCGCCGCCCCAATCGCCCATGCCGTATTTGGCGCGGTAATACTCTGCATCCTTTTTAAGCCGCAGCAATGCTACGGCGCACTCGTGTTTGACGCTGTCGGACATGGCATCCCTCCCGTTTGCTCCACGATAGCATATGCCGTGCCACGGCAAAACGCCCTTGCCGGATGCTTTACCTTCGCCTCCGCTTACGGCGCGTGTAAAATTCTCCCCGGCCGTTTCCAGAGGTTGTAAAGCACCCATCTGGCGCGTGGCACGTGTTGTAAATTCAAATTTCATGTTACATTCTCCTTTTTCTCCTGC
>JAFVCR010000181.1 GCA_017479035.1 Kiritimatiellia bacterium
AAGACCGCATTTGCAAAAGGCATGCACGAGTGCGAAGTGAGGATGCAGGGAGCCGGTGCGGGGCGCGAGAGCGCAGTGCGCGCGATACAGGCGGCGGGCATCCGCGTGACGATGATTACGGACACGACGCCGGTTCCCCACAACGGGTGCCGTCCGCGCAAGCGCAGGAGGGTGTAAAAAATGGCACGTTATACAGGACCCAGGTCAAAGATTTCCCGGCGTTTCGGCGAGCCCATCTACGGGCCGGACAAGGTGCTTGAGCGCCGCCCGACGAAGCCGGGCATGCATGGTGCGAAGCGCGCGCGCAAGCTTTCCGAATACGGCGTGCAGCTGCGCGAGAAGCAGAAGGCGAAGTACATCTACGGCATGATGGAGAAGCAATTTAGGCTCTTCTTCGAGCGGGCGCGCGCCAAGCAGGGCGTGACCGGCGAGGTGCTGCTGCAGTTGTGCGAGACGAGACTGGACAACATCGTCTACCGCCTTGGCATTGCGCCGACGCGTGCGGCGGCAAGGCAGCTTGTGACGCATCGCCACGTAACGGTCAACGGCAAACTCTGCAACATACCGTCCTACACGGTCAAGCCCGGGGAGACTATTGGCCTGCGCGAAAAGGCGAAGAAGATGACGGCGGTGGTGGCATCGCTCGAACACAACAAGGTTTCCGCCTCGTGGCTTGCATGGGACGAAGCCAATCTCACCGGTACGCTGGTGAGCGTGCCCGCGCGCTCGGAGATACCCGAGAACATCAACGTGCAGGCAATCGTCGAACTTTATTCGCGCTGATAGGCGCATCCACGCCGTTGCGGGGCGGTCTTTGGCCGGGCTCGCGCGGCAAACGAGGAACAAACCATGCCGATTCGTCTCAGCCGCTTTGAAATGCCGCGCACCGTCCGCAAGGAAGAGGAGTCTACGCTCGGTACGTATGCCCGTTTTGTTGCAGAACCGTTTGAAATCGGTTATGCCAGAACGATCGGCAATTCGCTCCGCCGCGTGATGCTTTCGTCCATTGAGGGATGTGCGATTTCGAGCGTGAAAATTGAAGGCGTGAACCACGAGTTCTCCACGATTCCCGGTTGTGCGGAAGACGTGACGGACATCATTCTGAACTTGAAGCGCGTGTTGCTGAAGACCTACAGCCGCTCTGCCACGACCTTGACGCTGCGCCGCCAGGGGCCGTGCGTGGTGACGGCCGGGGATTTTGCGGCGGACAATGCCGTGGAGGTGTTGAACCCGCGCCAGGAAATCTGCACGCTTGAAGCAGACGGCGTTCTGGATCTCGAATGCGAGATCCGCACCGGACGCGGTTTCTGCCTGGCGGACGGAAACAAGACGCCCGACCAGGAGATTGGGCGCATAGCGATCGATTCGATCTTCTCGCCTGTGACCCGTGCGAACTTCCTAGTGGAGAACACGCGCGTGGGGCAGCGTACGGACTACGAGAAACTCATTCTCGACGTGTGGACGGACGGGCGCGTTTCGCCAGACGAGGCGTTGAAGACGGCAGCGGCGATTCTGCGCCGCCACCTCGACGTGTTCGTGGATTATTCCAACGAAGAGTCGCTCGAATTCGACGATTCCGAGAAGAAGGGCGCCGACGAGCGCGAACGCCTCCGCAAGTTGCTGAATATGTCGGTCAACGAGATTGAACTGTCGGTCCGTGCGGCGAACTGCCTCAACAACGCGAACATAGCCACGGTAGGCGAACTCGCGCAGAAGACCGAGGCGGACATGCTCAAGTATCGCAACTTCGGCAAGAAGTCGCTCAACGAAATCAAAGACAAACTCAAGGATCTGGGGTTGTGCCTCGGCTACAAGTTCGATGCAGACCTGCTCGAGTCCAAGAAATAAGGAGTATTTCAAATGCGTCACCAGAGAGTGCAAAAGAAGTTCGGACGCTCGATGGAGCACCGCAAGGCGCTCATGAAGAGCCTCGTCACGAACCTCATACTTGAAGAATCCATCACCACCACGCTCCCGAAGGCGAAACAGGCCCGCAAGGACGCGGAGAGGATCATTACCGTTGCGCGCAAGAAAGATCAGCTTGCGGCGCGCAGGCTTGCGGCGAGCCGTTTGCTGCAGCCCAAGGCAGTGCAGAAACTGTTTGCGGAAATCGCGCCGGCGATGGAAGGGCGCAACGGAGGCTACACCCGCATATTGAAGCTGGGAGCTCGCAAGGGCGACGGCGCGGAGTTGGCGATCCTCCAGTGGGTGACGGTGGGTGCGGCGAAAGAGCCGGAAGCCGCCGAGGCACCTGCGCCTGCGGCTGAATGATGTAAAAGCGAGAATGGGGAATTTCCGAGTTGCCGCGAGAGCGGCGGTTGCGGGAATTCTCCATTCTCTTGAATTTCACGGGCGTGTGGTGAAATGGCATACACGCTGGATTTAGGTTCCAGTTCCGCAAGGATTGTGGGTTCAAGTCCCACCACGCCCACCACAGGGGGTGGATAATGCCGCAGAAGCGATTAGCGCAGTTCGATGTAGGCCGGTGTTTGTTCAATTTCATGGTTGTGTTTCTGCATTCGTCTGCGGCGACGCAATACTGCGAAGTGGGGAGTGCCGAGGGGACGTTTTGGCGTGTTTTGCGGGGTCTGGCGGGGATTGCGATGCCGGCGTTGTTTTTTATTTCCGGCTATTTCATGGAGGCGGGATACACCCGCGAGCGCTATCCGGGGCAGATGTGGCGCAGGGTTAAGAGGCTGCTGGTGCCGTTTGTGGCGTGGAACATTCTTTTTGCAGTGATATATCTTTTGGCCGCGCCGCATGTTCCACGGCTTGCAGAGAGGGTGTGGCAATTCAAGCTGGATACGTTGGGAGGCTTTGTTTCCAAGACCGCAGGATTGATGGCGGCACCGCTTGACGGGCCGCTGTGGTTCATGCGATACATTTTTGCGCTGGCATTGGTGTTTCCGGTTTTCGATGCGGCGTTGAAACATTGGCGGGGTGCGCCGGCCGCAGTGATCGTTGCGGGATATTTTGCGGCGATACACGCGTTTGGCTGGGAGGGGGCGACGAGCCTTTCCTATCCTCCATACGGGATGGCGATGTTTATTTTGGGAGCATGGTTCCGCGCGCGGCAGATAGATATTCCACAATTTGTTGCGGCGCACGCGAAGGGTGCGTGCGTTATCGCCGCGCTGTGCATAACATACGTTTGTGCAACGAGGATTGCCGGAGTGGAGGAGCCGTATTGGGTGCGACAGGCGATGACCTTGCCGCAGGTGGCGACTGCGATGGCGATGGCGGTGGTGCTTACGCCGTTCTTGGCGGAGAGGGCGGTGTTCAAGCATCTGCAGAAGATTTCGTTTTTCGCATATTGCGGGCATTTTCTTTTCTGCGGGATGCTGATGCATTCGCTTGCGCCGCTGTTGGGCGGAGTCGGCACCGGCAAGGAAACGCTGCTTGTTCTAGCGTTCATGGCGGGAGTGCCGTTGATGGCGGGGGTGCATTTTGCGTGGGAAAGGCTGCCGGGCAAGACGGTGAGAATCTTCGACGGCACGTTGTGACACATATCTTTTTGCTTGCCGAATGTACACCCTTATCCCGGATTTTGGATTCCCCGAAATAGTTTGCAGTGTGCAGTTTGCAGTGTGCAGTTTGCAGTGTGTAGTTTGCAGTTTGCAGTTGTCGCGCTACGTCCATAACTACAAACTGCAAATCCTCCGCGGGCGAGACGCCCGCGTCCCCACAGTACACAGTGGGGTTGACATTGCTAACAAAAACTGCAAACTGCACACTGCAAACTGCAAACTACCCTCTGCGGGCGAGACGCCCGCGTCCCCACAGTACACACTCTCTGCATTTTTGCGCCTCTGCGTTGATTGCATTTATTTTATTGGCTCAAATGAACATCGGGGATAATTTATCCCGGATTTTCCGGGATAAGGGTGGAATGTATTGCATTGGCGCGTGAAAACTGATAGAATGGCTGCATGAACGCAGAGTTCTATTCGCACGAGGTGGTGCTGGCGAGAACAGGTGACATCGATACGATCCTGTCTTTTCTTGAAAGGGCGACGGACGCGCCGCTTAAGGATACCGCATATACTTGCGCGAAACGCGCGATGCGGCCGGAGGCGGCGGGGGAAGGGCTGGTGGCGATAGTGGCGGCATCCGCAGCGGAGTTGCGCACGCGTCTGCGCACGGTGCAGGGGCGCATTGCGGCGGGGGCGGCGAGGGTGAAGGACAGGCAAGGGACGTATTATTTCCGCGAGAGACCGCTTGCCGTGCAGGAGGGGGAGGAGAGGGGGAGGAGACTTGCGTTCATTTTCCCGGGGGGGGCATCGTTCTATCCGGACATGCTGCGTGATGTGACGATACGCTTTCCGGCGTGCAGGAGGACGTTCGACGAACTTTCCGAAGCGTTGGATGCGGGAGGGTTGTTTGATCCAAATTCGTTCATATTCCCGCCGGCACCGTATTACCGCAGCGATGCGGACGTGTTTGCGGCGGGGGCGTATGCGGAGGCGACGGCGAGTGTATACACGGCGAACGCCGCGCTTGCGAGGCTTTTCAGGGAATTCGGAATAACGCCGGACGCGGCGGCGGGGTATGCGGCGGGCGAGATGAATGCGTTTGCGCTTGCGGGGATGTTCGGCGAATTCAAACGGCCGGAGCGCCTCAAATTCCTGCGCGAACTGTACAAGACGGTGGAGAATGCGGCCAAGCACTGCGGGTTGCCGAATTGCGTGATGGTAAGCTGCATGGCGCAGAAGGGGGAACTTTTTGCGGAGGCGGAGAAGGTCTTTGCGAACGAGGAGGCAAGGGAGAAAGACCGCGCGATGACGCTTGCGCTTGCGCAGACGCCGCGATTGAGAACATATGCATTGAGGCCGGAGCGGGCGGAGGAGGTTATAGGTGCGATGTCCGCAATGGGGATACGACCGATGCGATTGAAACTGGACAAGCCCTTCGATACGATATGGGCGAAGAACGTGGAGAGCCCGTTCAAGAAATTCGCGGGGCATTGGATTGCGAAGCCGGCGAACATTGCGGTGTATTCGTGCCGCACGGCGGCGCTAGTGCCAGAGAAGCCGCGCCACGCACGGGATGAAGCGGCGCAACAGTTTTCGCATCCGGTGAGGCTGGACGCGACGATCCGTAAAATGGCGGAAGACGGGGTGAAGGTGTTTGTGGAGGTGGGGCCGCGCGGCGTGACTGCGGCCTCGACGGGCGAGATACTGAAGGGGACGGATTGCATAAGCCTTGCGGCGAACGTGGCTAACCGCAGCGGGATAGTGCAGCTGCAGCATGTGGTGGCCGCGCTTGCGGCGTTGGGGGCACCTGTGGACGCGATGCCGTTTTTCGAGGGGAGAGGGTGCAGAATGCTGGATCTGGAGAATCCGCTGTCGCTAGAGATACGGGAGGATTCGCAGTTGCATCTGTCGCGTGCGTTTCCGCGATTGACGCTTGGGGAGGCGGCGGATTTTGCGGGCATTTCAAGCGAGGCTGCGGCGGGAGCGGGCAAGGCGAAGGTGCGTGCGGCGGCGGTGGCCGCGCGTGAGCGCAAGAGGCGGCAATTCGAGTTTGGGGCGTTTGCGCCGCTGGTGAGCGACGCGGATACGACAGCCGAGCAGCCGGGCGTATTCATTGAAGTGCAAAAGACGTTCACGTTTGGCGACGTGCCGTTTTTGGCGGATGCGGCGGTGGGGACGAACGGCATATCATTCTCCGACGCGTCGCTGCGTGGGTTGACGTTTCTGCCGCTGGCGGCGGCGGCGGAGACGATGGCGGAGCTGGCGCAAAGGCTGGTGCCGAGGCGGCATGTGGCGGCAGTGGAGGAACTTTCCTGCAGAAAGGGGCTTGTATTTGCAAAGGGACGATTGGCGTTGCGCATAAGGGCGGAGCGCATTGCGGTGCAGGACAAGGGCGCGGCTGCGGTGAAGGTGCAGATACGCGAAGACACGCCGGATTCGTCGTGGACGTGGGCGGCGATAGAGGGAACGGTGATACTGCGCACGAGCCATGCGGCACCTGCGGCGTTCGTGCGCGAGCCGTTGTTCAAGCCGCGCAACGTGCATTGGACGGACAGGGAGATATATCCGGGGCGGCTTGCAAGCGGCGAATTGCTACAGGCGATAACGCGTGCGGACGTGTGGAGCGAGGGCGGGCTTGATTATGTGGTGGAGGTGCCGAAACTTGCGGGAGCGGTGGCGCATACGCGTTTCCCCGTGTGGGAGGTGAACCCGCAACTTTTGACTGCGGTGATGGACGGCTTTGCATTGTGGCGCAGTCACGAACGGTTCAAGGGGGCGTTCTCGGTGGGGTTCAGGATACGCCGTTTGGTGCTGCATACGGAGAACTTCCCCGAAGGGGCGGAACTGAATTGCTATCTGCGGTTGACGGACGTAACGCCGAAGAGCCATATCTGCGACATCCGCGTGACGGAGGGCAATGGCAATTTGCTGATGGAGTTGAG
>JAFVCR010000182.1 GCA_017479035.1 Kiritimatiellia bacterium
CGACGACAAGCACGGTCACCACGCAGCATGGGGCGGCCAGACTAGCTGGTGCGCCACCGGCGAATACACGAGACCTGTGGTGAAGTACATCCGCCTTGCGGCTTTCACAGACCTCGGCAGCGTGGGCGAGGACGAGTTTGATTTCGACTCCAAATACTTCACATGGTCGGTGGGGCTTGGAGTGCGGCTCGACATTGAAAGTTTCCCGATCCGTCTAGACTTTGGCGTGCCGGTGGTGAAACCTTCCCACACCGAAGAGCAGATATTCTCCTTCTCCATCGGTTACGATTTCTGACACGTTTCTCAAAGAGGCAAAGCAATGAAAAAGATTTTGATGGTTATCGCCGCAGTATCCGCGATGGTCGTTTCCGCAGAGACGAAAATAGCGTTTGTAGATATGTCGATCCTTCTCAAGATGCACCCGCAATACGATAGCGACGGGCGGCTACTCAAGGAGACCGATTCCGAATACCAGGAAAAACTCGACAAGCGCCAGGACGAGTTGAAGAAACTCGCCGAAGACGGCAAGAAGGCGGCAGAGGAAGCGCAAAACCCGATGCTCGGCGCCAAGGCGCGGCAGGAGGCGATGAAGAAAGTTGCGGATCTGGAACGCAAATTCATCGCAGCGCAGCAGGATCTCCAGCGCGAAGCGGCCAAATACCGCGACGAGGTGGAAAACCTCAATGCACGCCTTCTACGTACGCGTATGGCTGAAATCCGCGAAAAAACTGCTGAATACGCCAAAGGGGCGGGCTATGACATCGTTTTGGACAAGTCGCTCACCGCTTACGTAGATGACAAATACGATATTACCGACAAGATACTCCTTATATATGGAGTAGATCCCGCAACCCGCCCCGATCGCGAAGCGGCGAAATGAGGCGATATTCTTGATGAAACGATGAAAACGCGGGTAATCCCCGCGTTTTTGCATTAATAGGGGCATATCCGCCATATTACATTGCCGGGCGGAGCGTGGGTCTTTGCAGACGATGCGATTTGGCACTTTGAGCCGTTTTTGGGCGGCCGCGATGTTTTGCGCGGAAAGAAAAGATCGTAGCGTATAAAAAAATACTTGAATTGTGCGCGGAAAAAAGGTAAAATTATGTGCATATTCCATGAGCGGTTTTGCGCCGCTTTCAAACGAAGAAGGACATCAGTATATGGCCAAAAAGATTATGGTGGACGGCTGCAGCGCAGCGGCGGAGATCGCTTTTGCCTGCAGCGAGGTCGCTTGCATTTACCCCATCACCCCCTCCTCGCCAATGGGCGAATGGTGCGATGAGGCCGCTTCCAAACACAAACAGAACATCTGGGGCACCGTTCCGAGCGTGGTGGAGATGGAGTCCGAGGGCGGCGCGGCCGGTGCGGTCCACGGTTCGCTTGCGACGGGTGCGCTTACAACCACGTTCACCGCGTCGCAGGGGCTTCTGTTGATGATCCCGAACATGTACAAGATCGCCGGCGAACTCACGCCTTCGGTTTTCCATGTTTCGGCGCGTTCGCTGGCGTATCAGGGGCTTTGCATTTTCGGCGACCACGGCGACGTGATGAGCTGCCGCCAGACCGGTTTTGCGATGCTCTGTTCCAACTCCGTGCAGGAAGCGCACGATCTCGCGCTTATCGCGCACGCCGCCACGCTCGAGGCGAAGGTGCCGTTCCTCCATTTCTTCGACGGGTTCCGCACTTCGCATGAAGTCCAGAAAATCGACGAAATCGACTACGACACGATCCGCCAGATGATCAATGACGATTTCGTGGCGGATTTCCGCCGCCGTGCACTCAATCCCGAGCATCCCACGAGGCTCGGCACGGCGCAGAACCCCGACATCAACTTCCAGGGGCGTGAAGCGTGCCAGAAGTATTACGACGCGACGCCGGCGATCGTCCAGAAATACATGGACAAGTTCTATGAGCTCACCGGGCGGCGCTACAACCTCTTCGACTACGTGGGCGCACCCGATGCGGAGCGCGTGATAGTGGCGATGGGTTCGGGTTGCGACACGCTCCATGAAACGGTGGATGCGCTCGTAAAGCAGGGCGAGAAGGTGGGGCTTCTCAAAGTCCGTTTGTACCGTCCGTTCTCGATGGTTGATTTCGTCAAGGCGGTGCCTGCGACGGTCAAGACAATCACGGTGCTCGACCGCACGAAGGAACCCGGCGCGATAGGCGACCCGCTTTACCTCGACGTGACTGCGGCGATAGGGCAGGGGTTGCAGGAGGAAGTAGTTTCCTTCAAGTATCCGCGCGTCTATGCGGGGCGTTACGGCATTGGGTCCAAGGATTTCACGCCGCAGCTTTGCAAGGCGGTGTTCGACAACATGCTCAAGGAAAAGCCTGTAGACCACTTCGCCGTGGGCATCGTGGACGACATCACGGGCAAGTACATCCTTGGGGACAATTCCTTCGTGGTGCCGACGGGCGATCGCAAGGAGTGCATGTTCTGGGGGCTCGGCGCGGACGGCACGGTTGGCGCGAACAAGAACTCCATAAAGATCATCGGCACCTACACGGACAATTTCGCACAGGGCTACTTTGAGTACGACTCCAAGAAGTCCGGCGGCGTGACGATTTCCCATCTGCGCTTTGGGCCGGAGGAGATTCGCGCGCCGTACTTCGTGAACAAGGCGGACTTCACCGCGTGCCACTGCTTCCCGTATCTTGAGAAGTACGACATGCTCAAGGCGGCCAAGCCCGGTTCCACGTTCCTGCTGGCCTCGCCTTACACGGCGGCGGAGGTGTGGGACCACATGCCCGACGAGGTGGAGAAGGCCATCATCGACAAGAAGCTCGACTTCTACGTGATCAACGCCGCGAAGATCGCGCTCGAGAACGGCATGGGCACACGCACCAATACCGTGCTCCAGACGGCGTTCTTCAAACTCTCCGGCATTTTGCCCGAGGAAGAGGCGATAAAGAAACTCAAAGACTACGCGGAGAAGTCCTATGCCAAGAAGGGCATGGACGTTGTTGAGAAAAACTGGAAGTGCATCGATGCCGCCGTGGCGGCAATCGAAAAGGTTGACTATCCCTCCACGGTGGCCGGCAAACTCAAAAAGCCCGCGACCGTGGCGGCAGAAGCACCCGAGTTCATCAAGAACGTCACCGCGAAGATGATTGCGCAGGAAGGCAACGACCTGCCCGTCTCCGCAATCCCGGACGACGGCACATGGCCCACGGCCACCACGCAGTGGGAAAAGCGCAATGTTGCGGCGTTCATCCCCGAATGGGATCCGTCCGCATGCATCCAGTGCGGCCAGTGCTCGCTCATCTGCCCGCATGCGGCAATCCGCATGAAGGCATATGACGCGGCGGAACTCGAAAAGGCTCCGGCGGCGTTCAAGAGCGCGGATGCAAAGATGCCGGCGGTGAAGGCCATCGGCAACAAGTTCACGGTTCAGTGCGCTCCGGAAGACTGCATGGGCTGCACGCTCTGCGTAAACCGTTGCCCGATGAAGGCCAAGGGTGCGCTCAAGATGGTTGAGCAGATTCCGCTGCGCAAACAGGAGGCGGAGAACTGGAAGTTCTTCCTTTCGCTACCGGATGCGGATCCGTTGAAACTCGACACCAAGCAGATTCTCGGTTCGCAGCTCAAACGGCCGCTGTTCGAGTTCTCGGGCGCGTGCGCCGGCTGCGGCGAAACGCCTTACGTGAAGTTGCTCACGCAACTTTTCGGCGACCGCCTGCTCATCGCTAACGCCACGGGCTGCTCTTCCATCTACGGCGGCAATCTGCCGACCACGCCGTATTGCCAGCGCAAGGACGGGCGCGGCCCGGCATGGGCAAACTCGCTCTTCGAGGACAATGCGGAATTCGGCATGGGCATGCGCGTCTCCGCAGACAAACTCCAGGAATACGCCTTCGAGATTGTCGACAGGATGCTTGCAAACGAAAAGGCTCCCGAGAACATCAAGGCCGTGCTCAAACGCATCAAGGAAATCGACCAGTTCGCGCCCAACGGCGTGGAGGACATGAGAGCGGCCGTGGCCGAGCTCAAGAAAGTCCTTGGCGAACACGAGTGCGCGTGCTCCAACCGCAAGAATCTCCTTGCAGTGGCGGACGACCTCGTGCGCAAGAGCGTGTGGATCATCGGCGGCGACGGCTGGGCATACGACATCGGCTACGGCGGGCTAGACCACGTGCTCGCGTCCGGGCGCAATGTGAAGGTGCTGGTGCTCGATACGGAAGTGTATTCCAACACGGGCGGGCAGGCATCCAAGTCCACACCGCTTGGTGCGATTGCGAAGTTCGCGGCATCCGGCAAGCCGTCCATGAAGAAGAACCTCGGTCTGATGCAGATGCAGTACAAGAACATCTACATTGCGCAGGTTTCGATGGGCGCGAATCCGGCGGCGGCAGTCAAGGCGTTCAACGAGGCGGAAGCATACGACGGCCCCGCACTCATCATCGCCTACGCGCACTGCATCGAGCAGGGTCTCAACACGGCCAAGGGGCCGGAGCGGCAGCAGATCGCGGTGAAGTCCGCACACTTCCCGCTGTATCGCTACAATCCGGATCTCGTGGCGCAGGGCAAGAACGGTCTGCAGCTTGATTCTGCGGCAGCGAGCATCTCCTTTGCGGAGACGGCGACCGAAGAAAACCGCTTCAAGCAGCTCCTCAAGGCCAACCCCGAACACGCGCAGGAAATGTTGCAGCGTGCGGAGCAGGGCTTCAAGGACAACTACGAATACCTCAAGGCACTCGCCGCCATCGCGCCCACGGCGTGATGCGGATGGAGGCCGCATTAGAGGGGCCGCACACGTAAGTGTGCGGCCTTTCCGTATTTTGCGCGATGCGCGGCGGCGTAACTATTGTCTTGAGCAACCGCCGCGTCTCATCGCCACAACGCGGCAGAACATGCGCGAAGTAGGAATAGGCGAGCGTGCAGAAGGCGAGGAGATTTTCCAGCCGCCGGAAAGTTCTCACGTGGAGTTTGAGTTGCGCCTGTCGGCGAGAGCGAACTGCAAACTGCAAACAGCAAACTGCATCGCATAGAGGTGCTGCGTTGTTCCGTTGAATATGCTCGAGGTGTGCGTCTTTGACCGGAAAGAATACTATTCTCCAGCGCAATCCTCCGCAAACCATCTGCGGGCGAGACGCCCGCGTCCCCACAGTGCACACTCTCTCCTTCTCTCGTGCCTCTGCGTTGATTGCATTTTCAAACTGCAAACTGCACACTGCAAACTGCGGCTACTGCGGGTGGATTGAGCATGTATTTGCAAAATATGCGGATTTTTGGTAGAATGGCATCATGAAGATGTATAGATTGATGGTTCTTGCACTTTTGCCGTTTATTGCATTGGCGGCAGTCGCCGCGCCAAACGCCAAGCGGCCTGTGCAGATCGCAAAGAGCAGCGCAAAGGGATGGAAGCAACCTTCGTGGTGGTTGCGGGGCAATCCATATCGTGGCGCATTGGTGGCGGATGCCGCGCCTGGCGGCCAGATACTTTTCTCGCATCACGCCACGGACAAGGCTTATCCCGCATCGCTCACAAAATTGATGACGTTCCTACTCGTTCTCGAAGATCTCCGCGACGGACGTTACAAATTGTCCGACACTATGGTTGGCACTGTAACCGCCGCCCGTGAAATCCCATCGAAGATCGACATCCGCCCCGGCGAGACTGCCACGGTGCACGATCTGCTCGTTGCCATAATGGTGAAATCTGCAAACGATGCTGCCGTTGTCCTCGCACAGAATTCCGAGGCCAAACGCGCCGGACGAAATGAAATAATCTCCGACGATCTCCCCAATTTCATCGCACGCATGAACCGCCGTGCCGCCGAACTTGGCATGAAGCACACCCGCTACGTCTCGCCCAACGGACTTCCTCCGCCCGCCGGCTCCAATCGCGGTTTCGACGAGTCCACCGCTGATGACATCTTGATACTTGCCCGCACCGTTCTCTCTATGCCGTCCGCACTCTCTTACACTTCCTTGCCGTTTGCCAAAATCCACATCGGCGAGCGGGTCGTCCCCTTGTACAGCCACAACAACATTCTCTGCGGCAACAGTATTGCAAAGATCACCGCCAAAGACGGCAGAAATCTCGTAGACGGCTTGAAGACCGGCTACATCGATGCCGGCGGCTCTTCGATAGTCCTCACTGCTAAATCTTCCGGCAGGCGCGTTTTGGTCGTTCTTCTCGGTTGCAGTTCCGTTCCCGAACGCGATGCGATGGCGCGTCGCTTGATGCTCGAGGCACTCTCCGCAGTTTCTCCCTGGTGAGGCGTCCATGCGGCGCGGCCGCTACCAACTGAATTGCAACCCCGCAGAGATGGTGTAGAACATCCCGCATGGGGATGCGGCATCGATATGCGCCGTCCCCTCCGCGCGTATGCTGATGCTCTCGGTAATGTGCCAGAACGTCCCTGCGCCGGCATACGGTTCTATAGATGTGCGATGCTTTCCATTGGAGAAGATATGTGCCTCGCCGCACATCGCCGCTCCGCCAAATGTGAAAAACGGATCGAGCCTTTCGAACCCCCACCAGTGCCACAGCGCACCCGCTGCTACCCCGGCCAACGCCTCGGGCGCATTCGGTGCATACGAGAGAGTCCCCTCCCATGCGAACGTATCATTCGCATACCATCCCGCCGAAACGCTGGCCGTCGCGGTGGGTTTGTTCGCTTTCAAGCCGTTGCCCGGAAGTATCATGCCGGCGCGGAAATTGGCGTAGAACGGCTCGTACTCCTCGTCCGCAAAATATTCTTCCATCGGCGTTTGTTGCGCCGCCGTGGAGGCCGGCACGCCGCACACGGCAAATATGATGCCGCAGAATGCAAGTTTTATCATTCTCATTGGCATTCGGATTTCCTTCGTTCGAGCGCGTCGAAAAATGGCTTCAAGAATGTGGCTTCGTCGTCCACTTCCATACCAAGGGTTATGTCGGGCTTGTTGTCGCCGTGGAAATCGCTGCCTGCGGTTGTCGCCATGCCGAGTGTGCGCGCAACGCGCAGATGCATGATTGTTTCATCCGGCGTATTGGCTTGATACACCGCCTCGATGCCGTCCAGTCCGCGAGCCATCAGTTCGGCAAGGCCGGAAAACAGTTTCCCCTCGTTGTGCGTCCAGTGCTTTGGATGCGCCATCACCGCCACGCCGCCGGCTGTATGGATCGTCTTTATCGCGTCCACCGCATTCGGATGCACTCGCGAGACGTATGCAGGCGCGTCGTCGCCGATATATTTCCAGAATGCTTCTTTCACGCTGTGGACGTAGCCCTTGGCCATCAACGCCCGCGCCAATGTCGGGCGCAGGAGCAGTTTCGGCGATACGGCCGCCCAATCTTCGAGCGTAATGGCGATCCCCATCGCGTTTAGTTTTTCTATCATGCGCATGTTTCGCGTCTTGCGCGCTTCCACCGCGCTTTGCAGGAATTCGTGCAGTTGCCCGTTCTCCGGGTCTATGCCTAGCGCGAGCATATGGAATTTTCCGTATCCTTCTCCCGGTGCCACGTCCAGCTCCGCTCCTGCAAGCCGCACGTTGCCGGCGCACACCTGCACTCCGCACGCTGCGCGGAACTCCGCCACGCCGTCCACCGTGTCATGGTCGGTCAGAGCCATTACGGAAAACCGCTTCCCCATCTCTGCGAGTTGCTCCGGTGTGCATGTGCCGTCGCTCACGGTTGAATGTACATGCAAATCGATCATTGCTACGCCTCCGCCGATTTCAACGCCAGCTCCGCACGCTCTCCGCCGTATGTGTTCAGCATCAGCGAAAACGTAACCGTGTGCGGCGTTGCGCATTTCTTTCTGAACGCCGCTGCCTCTCCGCCGTGCTGCCACCACAGCGCGCGCAACGCATGCGCGCCTTTCAGGAACAGCGAAAGGTGCTTGCCGCCATCTCCTATGGCCGCCACTTCGGAAAACGTCACGCCTTTTATAGCAAATACCGGTTCCGGGTTGCCCACACCGAACGGCTGAAGTTTTTGCAACGCGTGCCACAGTTCCACGCTCACATCCTCCGGTGAAATTTCAAAGTCGCATGCCGTTGCAGCCGGCCGCGATGCCGTTGCGCGTTTTGCGCAAGCCTCTGCGAAGCGCTCGCGGAATTCTTCCAGCCGCCCCTCCTTCAACTGGAAACCGCAAGCCGGCGCATGCCCTCCGTAGCGTTCCATGCAATCTGCCACGTCGTCCAACGCTTCCCGCACATTGATGCCCGCTGCGGAACGTATCGACCCTTGCTCTCCGTCCGCCACCGCCACCGGCACTCCGTATTGTTCCGCAAGGCGTCCCGCCACGATACCCAAAACGCCCTTGTGCCACCCTCTCCCCGCCACCACATACGCCGGCCTTGCGCCCATTGCATCGATCTGCGCAAGCGCCTCCTGCGCAATGCGGTTCTCCTCCGTGCGCCGCATGGCGTTGAGGTTGTCTACTTCTATGGCCAGCCGTCGCGCCTCTTCGCGCGTGTGCGTGGTCAATAGACGAAATGCAATATCCGCCTTCGCCATACGTCCTGCCGCATTGATGCGCGGCGAGAGCATGAACGCATAGTCGTGCGCGGAAAGGCGGCCGGCTCTCTTCGCCGCATGGTTGCGCAGTTCGCGCAAGCCTATGGGTGCGTCCATGTCGAACAACCGCAGACTTTCTGCCACCAGATCGCGGTTGCAATCCGCAAGCGGCACCACGTCCGCCACTGTTGCCACTCCTGCAAGGACAAGCAATTCTCCCGCCAATCGCGGCCGCTTGGGCACTCTTCCGCGCCGCCGTGCCTCTGCCACGATCGCCTGTGCAAGGACGAATGCCACGCCCGCGCCGCACAGTTCGTCGCATCCCGCGCACGATGCCACATGCGGATTCACCGTGAGGCACTCCGGCAATTCGTCCCCCGGCAGATGGTGATCCGTCACTATCACATCGATGCCGCGCCGGACGAGTTCCGCCGTTTCGTTTGCCGATGTGATGCCGTTGTCTACCGTCACCACCATTTTCGCGTCGGGATGTTCCGTGAGCAGCCTTTCCAGCGCGGCCATCGTAAGCCCGTATCCTTCCGCGAAACGGTCCGGCAGCACAGTGGCGGTGTTGTCCGCAAGTTCCAACGCCTTGAATGTCCGCGCAAGTATTGCCGAAGCGCACACGCCATCGGTGTCGTAATCGCCGAAAACGACCACCTTCCTTCCGCCTTCGAGCGCATCGAGGATTCTCCGCGCCGCCTCGCCCGTGTTGGGCAACGCATCCACCGGCGGCAGGTTCTTCCACGACGGCTCCAGAAAACGCGTCTTCGCCGCGCCGCTTCCCAAACCTCGCTGCTCCAGCAGTCTTGCAACTATTTCTTGTGCCGTCATCGGGCAATCATTGCTTTTTGGCCGCGCCAGCCGCGCCGAGCATGCACTTCACCGTTGCTTCTGCGGCGAGGTTGCCGTCAACGTAGCCTTTGAGGTCGAATACTCCAAGACCGTGCGCCTTGCGAACAGTCTTCACCACGGTGGTGAACTTGTCTCCGGGGCGCACCTGTATGCGGAAGCGCACCTTGTCGATCCCCGCAAGAAAGAACTTTGGCACTTCATCGCCGAAATACTTTTCCGCCACGAGTCCCGCTCCGGCCGTTTGCGCCATCGTCTCTACGAGTATCACCCCCGGCACCACCGGATACCCGGGGAAGTGCCCCTCGAACACGGGCCAGTCTTCGCGGAACGTAACCTCGCCAATCGACCCCGTCTCGTC
>JAFVCR010000183.1 GCA_017479035.1 Kiritimatiellia bacterium
ATCTCTGCGGCTTTGCGTTGACAAAAACTGCAAACTGCACACTGCACACTGCAAACTGCGGACTCCGCGTGTCCCTTCATTGGGGGGTTGCAAAAAAGGGTGCGGGTATGGTATAATTGACGCATGAGAAAGAGTGTTTGCAGTTTGCGGGGTGAGGTTTTCAGTTCAAGGCGCGTGGTTTGCGGTTTGGTCTTTGCGGTGTTTTGCATGGCAAGGGCGGAAAGCGCGTTGCTGTTTTCGCCGGACGGATGGATAGAATTCGAGCCGAAGATGGCTGATGGAGCGGTTGCGGCGGATGTGCGTTTCGGCGGGACGGATGTAGTGCATATCGACGATATTGTGAAAGGTGCCGGAGTGGTGGCAGCCGTCTCGAACGGATGCAGTTCGTCCGTATGGCGGAACGATTTTGGCGAACGCAAACTGGTGAAGGATGAATACAATCTCGCCATTTGGGATTTCAAGCCAAACGGGGATGGCGGCATACGGCGGCTTGAAGTTAGGATGTACGATGCCGGCGTGGCCTGGCGGGTGGGTTACGAAGCGCAAGGCGGGCTTGCGATAGAAAGCGAACCGACGGAATACGTTTTCGGCGGCGATTGGAGGTGCTGGCCCGTGACGCATTCGCAGGGGAAGTATGAACCGTTCAAACTTTCCGACTTTGACAAGGCGCGGGCAAAGCCAGATTTCGCACCTGTAGCGGCGGGTATAGGCGAGATGCACAACTACGAGCTTGACTTCCCCGGAACGATGGAGGCACCGTTCGTAGTGGAAGGGGACGGGTTTGTTGCTGCGTTGGGCGATGCCGCCGTGACGAATTGGGCGAAGCTGCGCTACGGCAAGGGCGAAAGGCCGAATACGGTGAAGAGCGTCCTTGAAGGTGCCGTGGCTGTTCCGTCTGTGTCCGCGCAGGAATGCGTATTCTCCGCCTGGCGGTATGTGCGCGTGGCGAAGGATGCGTGCAAGTTGTATGAGGGGAACGATTTGTTGCTGAATCTCAACGAGCCGGCGAAGATTGATGATGTTGCGTGGATTCATCCGGGCAAGGTGCTGCGCGTGGCTAGGCTGGACACTGCCACGGCGAAGGCGGCAGTGGATTTCGCAAAGGCGAACAATATGCAGTTCATAGAGCTTGACTGCGGATGGTACGGGCAGGAGCATACGGGAGACCCTGCAAACCCCGGGCTTGCGCCGGAGCGTGTGGCAAAGGGAGCGAAGTTCGATCTTTTCGAGATACTGGCGTATGCCAAAGAGCATGCCGTGCCGGTGATACTGTATGTGAACCGCGAACCGTTGAAGAAAAATATCGACGGTATATTGCCTCTCCTCAAGAGTTGGGGTGTGGCGGGGATAAAATACGGGTTCGTGAATGTCGGTGCGCAAAGATGGTATAAGTGGATGACGGACGCGATAGAAAAAGGCGCGGAAAACCGCTTGATGCTGGATGCGCACGATGAGTATCGCTTGACGGGCAATCAGCGCACTTGGCCGAACATTCTGACCGTGGAAGGAATACACGGCAACGAGGAAATGCCGGATTCCGCGCACAATGCAGCGTTGATATTCACGCGCTATCTGGCAGGGCCGGGGGACTACACGCCTTGCTGGAATGTCCCGCGAGTGAAAAATACTCTCGCGCACCAACTGGCGTTGGCGGGGGCTACGTTCAGCCCGTGGCAGTTTCTTTTCTGGTATCAGAGGCCGGATCAGATAGATGCGGCAAATCCCGCGCTCGACTACTGGCGCGAGATTCCTACCGTGTGGGACGAAACGAAGGCGTTGCAGGGGGAAATTGGCAAATACGCCGTGATCGCCCGCCGCAGCGGAGTAAAGTGGTTCGTCTCCGGTCTTAATGGATTGGAAAAGCGCAAGTTTGAAATTTCGCTCGATTTCCTCGGAGATGGCGAATACGATGTGCGCATATTCGCCGATGCCGATGCGGATATGGAGAGCGGTCTCGGCGAAGTCGCCATAACGCGCAAGACGGCGACGAAGTGCGATATGCTTGAAATCGCGGCGGCGGCGCGTGGCGGATTCGGCATGATTCTGGAGCCTGCGGCGGAAACGAAGGAGCAGATTCTCAAAGCGCGGATGCCGCAGATTTTCAAGCGAGCTGCGGCGCAGTTCGAGATTCTCGATGCCGCGGTGAAAGACGATACGCAATTTCCGCGCAGCTGGACGAAGGGCGTTTTGAAGACCGAGCCTGCGATAGGATGGACTACGGGATTCTTCCCCGGTTCGCTGTGGTACGTTTACAATTATACGAAGGATCCCAAATTCAGGACCCTCGCGGAAAAATGGACAGAGCGGCTGGATTCTGCGCGCCACTTCACCAAGAACCACGACATGGGCTTCATGTTCTACTGCTCTTACGGCAACGGCATAAGATACGGTGGACATGGAGACGATTACAAGTCCGCCATACTGGACGCATCTGCGGCTCTCGCAACGCGCTGGGACGAAAAGATGAGCCTCATACGCTCGTGGGACGAACCCGTGTTCATGCAGTTCCCAGTGATCATCGACTCCATGATGAATCTTGAAATGCTCGAATACGCGGCGAAGACTACCGGCGATGCCAACTACGACCGCATCGCCCGCCTCCATGCAAATAAACTGGATAAAACGCATTTCCGCGCGGACGAGTCCGCATATCACGTCACAGACTGGAATCCGAAAATCGGCAAAATCTGGGCCCGCTACGCATGGCAGGGCGCAGACGTGGAAGGTGCGTGGGCGCGAGGGCAAGGCTGGAGCATATACGGCTATACGATGATGTTCCGCGAGACGGGAGACACCAACTATCTCGCCCGTGCAGTCAAATCCGCCGAGTGGATCGTCCACGCGCCGAACCTGCCTGCCGACAAGATCCCTTACTGGGATTACCATGCATCCGACATACCCGATGCTCCACGCGACGCGTCTGCGGCGGCTGTAATGGCTTGCGGATTTCTCGAGCTCGCGCGGTACGTTGATGAGGCGAAATCTCGCGAATACAGGAATTTCGCACTGGATATGCTTCTTGCGCTTTCGTCGGACGAGTATCTTTGCGAGGTGGGCGAGTGCGGAGGTTTCCTGCTAAAGCATTCCACCGGCCACTTGCCGGAAAATACGGAAATCGATGCATCCATAAATTATGCCGACTACTATTTTCTAGAAGCATTGACGAGAATACAGGAGTACTCCGAGAAATGAATGAACCGTTGACCGTCCTGCCGAACATCCACACAGCACTTTGGGGGCACGAGGAATGGCTCGTTTCGGCGCATCCGGCCGGGCCGTCCATCGTTGCGAACGGCGAGTTTGCCGATAGACCTCTTTCAGATGCGATGCCGGGCTTTCCTCTGCTTGTGAAAATAATCGATGCAAAGGATCGTTTGAGCGTGCAGGTGCATCCGAACGAAACGACTGCGCTCGTCACCGGCGGCGAGCCTAAAACAGAAATGTGGCACATACTTTCCGCAGACGAGGGTGCTGCGATCTATGCCGGGCTGAAGCCGGGTGCGACGGCCGACGATGTGGCGCGAGCCGTGCGGGACGGCAGTTTCGAGGATATAATAGTGCGGCATGAAGTCCGTGCAGGGGAAACATACTTCATCCCCGGCGGCCTCGTCCATGCAATCGGCGGCGGAGTGAGAATTTTCGAGGTGCAGCAAAGTTCCAATACCACATACCGCCTTTTCGACTGGAACCGCAAGGATTCCAGCGGCAACGCCCGCGAACTTCACGTTGAAAAGGGAGTGCAGTCGATAGATTACTCGCTGCCGCCGCCGGAGCCCGTCGATGCAATAGATTGCCCGTTCTTCAAATTTAGAACTGTCGGGCAAGGCACGAAGGAGCCGTTTATTGCCGTGCGTCCTGCCGTGATATACCAAAATTCGCAGGCTGTGCTAGTGCCTGCGAATTGCCAGTTCAGCATCGATGCTGCGAGTGCACCAGTTCTAGTGGCTGAAGCTGTGATGTAGGCATTTCACTCGAGCGGCGAAATTGCGGCGAGCAGTTCGTCCGCCCGCGTCACGCCGCTGAACGATTGCACGAGTTCCCCGTCCTTGAATATCAAGAGTGCGGGGATTGATTGTATTTCGAAACGTGCGGCCAAATCGGGCTCGTCATCGACATTTACTTTTGCTATCTTTGCCGCTGTGAGTTGCGGTGCCACGTTGTTTTCAAGTATCGCACCCATCATGCGGCAAGGTCCGCACCATGTGGCCCAGAAATCCACAAGCGTTACACCGGATGCTATTGCGGTATCGAAATCCGCAGCGGTCAAGTTTGCAATGTCCATGCTAAAATCTCCTTTGGCGCAGAGACTATCATATTTGTTTGGTTTAGTCAACTGTTCGAGTTTCGCTATGTCACCGATTTCTTCGATTCGGATTCGATTCTTCTCAAACCGTCATTTTATATCATCTAGCGAAACAAGTTCGAGTTCGAATAGCGATTGTACCAATGTGCGCAGCGTGAGGGTGTCTCCATCTGTGAACAGGCATGCGTCATGGAATGCTCTTTTTAGTTCTTTGGAGCGGTGTAGCATTCCTGATTGTGCCTCTGGTGGTCTGGTTCGCTTTGCAGCAAGTTTTGCACGCAGTCTGCGGCGTTTGTCCGCAACTTTCTCCGGTATTATATCGAGGTAATGCCGAATGTTACAGGCTGCTTTGCACATTGCCGCCCATTCGGCAGAAGAAACGTCCGAGGTTTCCAATCGTTTAGGGAATTCCGGATCTGCTATCTTGAGAACACCTAGGAGAAAATGGACTGGCTCGATCGCAACTGCTCCAAGATGTTTGGCCTCCTCGTTTGCCGCAAGCCAGCACAATCGGAGCAGTGCGTCAGTCTTCATGTTTTTTGCGTTGTTGCTCATTGCCATGACAATTCTCCGGCGGTTGCGGCTGGATCATTTTGATTGCCGCCCATCGGCAATGCCTTTTCCGTTTGCCTCGTCCTATTGCCTTACATATAATGTTACCGAATCCGAATCCTCTTCCGAGGCTTGGAATAGAATTTGCGAAAGAGGAATTCCTGTTTCGATTTGAATGCACTCCGCTATTATCGATAGTTGCTTTTGCCTGTCGGTGATATGTTTGCCTCTTCCTCCCTTGAGTACCAATGTTGTGCTGGCAGTCATATTGGCGAGAATCCCGTCTTTCAGTGAACGGAGCGATCCGCAGTTGATCTCGTCTACAGAAATAGATTGCTCTGCAATGGCGATCGGGCTGGCCATCGCCGCCGTGGGCACCGTCTGCAATTTGCCGCCGCACATTTTGCCAATGGAAAACGCCACTCCGGATATTGCGGCAATCACAATTGCGCAAACATATTTGAAACGCCGGTGAGATCCGCAGCCTGCATCGTGCGTTGCAACTAGATCTGGCGGCGAGTCTATAGCGAGCAATGCGTTTCTCGCAGATTCGTTTGCCGGGTCCATAGCGAGCAATGTTTCCCAGATGTGCCGCGCAGTAGATTCGCTACCTTGTTCAAACTTGATTCTCGCCAGCAGATCCATGCCTGCGGGAATCTCCAACGCTTCCGGCACCGTTGATAGCAAATGCTCGGCCTCGGCATATTTGCCCTGCGATGCGGCGGCATACGCACGCAATATGGCAACTTCCGCTGTCATGGTCAATCCCCGATGACAAGGCCGCCGTCGCCCGATGCAATGTGCCCGCGCTGTGCATCGGCTTTGGCATCTTCGGGCAGCAGATTCAGCAGCATGATGCCGCATCTGCGCATCATGTCGATGTCGTTCATCTCTATCGCTTTCGCGCCTTGCGCCAGCAAACGCGCCGCCTCAACTTGGTCTAGCATCTCGGCACGCCGCTGGAATAGATACTGCAACAATCCCCGCCAATGTTCTGGACGATTGTGCATCACATCGCGCCACAACTCAAGCACTCGTTCCAGCAAACGCTCCAATTCCCCAATGTCGTTTTTGCTGCGCAACCGTTCCAGTTCTTTTTTAGCGAAAGCCAACTCTGTGCGCTGTGCGGAAGTTATGCTCGTTTCGCACTTCTCCACACATGCGGTGAAATACTCTATTTCCTCTATGATTTCCGGGATTTTCGCTCTAGCCTCTATGTCGTCGAGTTTCATGCGCAGTTCGATTAGTCTCTCTTGGATCTGGTTTGCGCCCTCGATGCTGCCAGCTCCATCCCAAAGCGAATTGATGTCGCCAATTATTTCGTCGATTGTCTGCCGGTCTTGAGCATCGCTTTTCCCCTTGGCGGACGAAGCATCGTTTTCAATGTTGCGAAATTTGCCGCGCAAATCGGATTCGCTCATTGCAGGCGTGCCATCGTAATCGATTTTGGCCGTGAATGTTTCGTCCAGCAGCGGCACGTACGCCTCGGCAATCAGCGCTCCTGGTTCTTTTGCGGAAAGGGTAACCTCTATTTCACTGCCCAACGGGAGATCGCGATGGAGCTTGTCCGCCGTCAGAACAAGTTTGCCGAGCATCATGTTGTGATCGGCAAGCCGGCCTGCATCGCCTCCCTTGGCCTCGAGAACGGGAATGATGATACGCCCGGGCTCTCCCTTTGCCAGTCTGCGGTCTGTGGTTGTTTTCCTCGTAGTTTTTTTGAATGGATACTCCGTGCCTTTCGGCACCATCACCAGTATCTGGTTTTCCTTCAGTTCGATTGAAATGTCGTTGCATGTAATCTGCGCCTTGATGCTTACGCCGATAGTATACGCGATTTCCGTAGTGTCGCACGGGAGTTTAGATCCCCGTGCATCTACAAGCGCGATGTCAAATATATTCTGATCGCCGCGTTCAGCCCGGAGGCGCAAAATGAATTTCCCCTCGGCATTGACCGGAACCACTCCGCTAGACCATTTCGTTCTGCGGTTCGTGAATTCTATCGTGCATCCTGCAATGTCGCCGCCCGGGGGAGGCTCAACCTCGCCAGTGATCATTGGATCGTCGTCAGGACCTATCGGCTTGTAGTTTATTGTAAGTTTGTATGTGCCTGCCGCTGCCGGTGCTGCGCCGACTGTGCGAATCGTGCGGTCGATGCGTTGCGTTCCTGCAAACACGGCAGCACCTTGTGCTACAACTGTCAACGGGTCTACGCTATGGTCGAGCGGGATGCCAAGTTTATCGGCAAGGATGTCGCGGAAATACGGTGCAAGCGTAGGGCCGCCCACGAGTATCGTCTTTTCTATGGCGGACGGCTCTAGGTTTTTCTCTGCAAGGACCGCCTTGCATTTGTCTGCCGCGCGGGCAATAAGCGGTTCGGCGATGTTCACAAGTTGGCGTTGCGTCAGTTTGAATCCGTCAAGTTCCACCTCCCTGCCGTCATCGTCCTCGAACACGCATGCATCAAGGTATGCTTCCGACGAACGGGAAAGATCTATCTTGGCGAACTCCACTGCTCTCTTGATTTTTGCAAACGCGCTGCGCCAATGGTCGTTTCCGCGTTTGAAATCCGGCAAGTTGTATGATGCCGTTATCTCCGGAATGATGATTTTTTCGATAACGCCCCAATCAATGTCCGCACCGCCAAGGAAATTGTCTCCGCCGTGGTTTACCACTTGAATATCGCCGTCTTGCGCTTTCATAACGGCGGCATCGAACGTGCCCCCTCCGAAGTCGAACACTAGCCAGAAGGAACGTTTGCCGGAGTCATTTTGGAATCCGTATGCGAGCGACGCGGCAACCGGCTCCTGCAGCAGTGGGCACTGCATGAAACCGGCCATCTCCGCCGCGCGTTTCGTGGCAACGCACTGGCGCTGCGCAAACGCCGCTGGGATTGTGATTACTGCTGCTCTGATGTCTTCGCCCATGCGCTGCTGCACATTGCCTTTGAGGCTCTTCAAAACTTCTGCGGAGAGTTCCTCCGGCGATTTGCGCAGCCCCGACGATCTGAACGTATATGCCGAGTCTCCTCCCATGCGCCGTTTGAATTCGATGTAGGCATCTTCGGCCGATCGTGAGTCTTCAAGTTTCATTTTCGCCTTTGATCCTACGATGACATTTCCCTGCCGGGCGATGAATACGGCGGACGGAATGATGTCGGTGTCGAGGTTGCTTTTTACCACTTCCGGTTTTATGCCTTTTAGAACAGCGATTGCGCTGTTGGTGGTTCCGAGGTCGATGCCAAAGTCTATTGTCGTGCGGTTCATTTTGTTTCTCTTCCTTTGCGATTTGCGAAATTTATCATTTGTTTGCAACGGCCGGCCGGCCTACAACAACCTCCGCCTGCTGCAGAAGCCGCGTCTGCCCCTGTTCGTTCGTCCAGCGGACCGTAGGCAAAAGCGTTTCGATGTATTCGTCGCGGTTTAAATCCGCTCTGTCTTCGTACGCTATTACCTTCACTGCATTGCCATCGTCATGGGGTTTCCCGTCATAGTCGCCGATGATTTGAATGCCGGCATCTTCCAATGCGCCGCAAAGCGATGTCAGGTATCTGGCAAGTTTTGCAACCGCGCGTCCGTCCAGGTTATCTTTCGGCTCGTTCGTTTCGGCATCGATAATCTGGCGTTTCATTCTCCAAACGTTCGTGGCAATGGTTGCGTACAGTTTGGAAATACGTTCGCCGTTTGCCGGAAGCCGTGCGGCTTCGGCCTCGCTTTTGAACGCCTGCATTGCTGTGATATTCGCCTTGAGGACGGCTGCATCCGAACATGCGCGATAGCAATCTTTTGCGGTTTTGATGTTGCGGCGTGCCGCCCTGTTTCTGGCTCCTTTGCCCATTTCTTTTCCTCCGGTTCCATTTCCTTTTGCTTGATTAAAACAAATTGCGTCTTGGCAATGTGCTTTCGGTCGGCGGCAATCCCCACGCCTTTCTCATGGCGCTGCGCGATGGTTTGTCGCCAAGCTCGTAGCCGTCTTTGATCGCCAGGGCTATCGGCTTGTACTCCAATATCTGCCACTCCTTCAAACGTCCGCACTTCTGGCAATGCGGCACGTTGATTTTCAACGTTGCGTATCTTACCGCACCGAACGACGAATAATCTCTTTGCACTTTGCCGAACAACGAAACTTCTTGCAGCGAAATCCTTATTATGCTTCCCCAGAACGTCTTTTGACCTTCCTTCTTTCCGCATCCGCAGCACGTTTTCTGCGCCTCTTCGCGTTCTCTGCGCGACGCGAACACTTTGGCGTTTTCGGCCACAATCTCAATGTTTTTCGCCAGCTGTTTTTCCGTTTCGTCCGTACATGCCAGTGGCGACAGGCGCTTTAGCATTTCAAGGCATGCGTCCCACTCCTTCGTCTTGTTGGCATACGCAGCAAGATAACGATTGCATGCTCTGAACACTCCCGTCAAAATTTCTCTTCTCGTTCGTTGGTTCGAGTCCAGTACGCTCTGGACGATGCGCACTATCTCGGCACTTTCGTCAAGCAAAGCTTTGGCGCAATCCAATCCCGCTCCGGGATTTTGTCTTGCGGCATCATCGTGCTTTTTTATCAGTGCCGTGATTTTTCGTTCCATCGGCTCGAACAGAATGCGCAGCGACTCTTCCACATTGTCAAGCCCGCGCATGGTTTTGCGCATGTAATCCACATGGCGTTTTGCTTCTGCCGGCCTGCGATGCTTGGCCCATTCTGCGGCAAGGTGTGCATTTATATTATCGAACGCAATAGGGAATTGAATGCGGAAACGGCGCACGAAATCCCTGTTCAGCCTTGGATCGTCAAACTCGCGCATTCGCGTTTCAAATATGTTCCAGAAGTCATCGTTGTCTGCCAGCTCCTCCCAATGCTGGAAAGACTCCTTCCAGTAATTGCACATCTTGAGATGCAATGGCTGCGGCATTTCCCCGGCAAGTATCGCCTGCAGTTCTGCATCGATCGCGTAGAGTTGATAGGCAACTGCAATGTTGTGCTGCGCTATGAAACGTTGCTTGCCAAATCCCGCCGCTGCTTGTTCCCAAATGTTGAATGCTGCCGTCTTGTTCCCCTCTGCCAATGCCTTCAGGGCAGTGTCGTCCTCATCCAACGGCCACAACCAAAAGAACTCGGACGCTATGCGATACTCTGGATCCTCAACATGTTCAAACGCCTCTTCAATCTCTTCAAACGCTGGTACCGGACGGGTTGCCAATAAATGACCAAACTCGCGTTTCCATGCATCCGCGCCCATGTTATGTGCCGCCTCTAGGTCTTCTCTCCGTCTGCGAATCTCGCGTGCGCTTGCCGAGGTTTGCAAACCGAGCAAGTGGAAGATGTTGTCGCTGTAGACTTTTTCCGTACACAACTTGATCAAAATCGATTTGTCTGGCATGGTCACTATCCTAATTTAGCGAAGATGCAAATTAGCACGAGGGCTATAATGCCGATCGTCCATAGTTTGATTTTTAGAATCAACTCGTCATGCAGTTTTTTTAGAACCAAATTGGCATCCTGTTCTACCTTTTTCCTCTGGGCTTCGTCAGCCTCTATTACGCGGCAGATTATATCTACTCCGCCCTCGCCTATGAGGCACTCGCTGCAGAACGTAACATGAAGATTCTTTATCGCATACGAGTATCCATCGCGGACGGCATAACCTCTGTTGCGTATTGTTTCGCAATCTCCCGGCAGGCAGGACGCTCCGCAAATGGGGCAGCGATCCACCTGGATTTTCCTTGGCATATGAGCCTCAAGATATGCTTTCAGTAGCTCTGGTATTCCGACGTTTGTTCGCTCGTCATCTGTTCGCTGTGTAATCGTCATTCCCCACCTCTTTTACATTGCAACACCCATTCTCCACAATCGGACTTGATCGGCGTATTTCAAACGAAGCGGCGGACATTGCTCGAACGCCTCCTCCATTTTGTCCGCTGCGCTGCCAAGCAATCCCTCCCGCGCCAGATCCTTTGCCGCTGTG
>JAFVCR010000184.1 GCA_017479035.1 Kiritimatiellia bacterium
CGCTGCCGCCGCGATGCCATTGGCAGGATCGGCAAGCCCAGGGACGATGTGGAGAATTTTCATACAGGGGAAAGGATACGATATGGAAGTGCGGGGAATTCGCGCAAAAGCGAAGCAAGCGAGCCCGACTCGTCAAGCGAACCGAAAACGATCTCGTTTGCTTCGCGAATGATGTAGCGATTGCGTGCGAGCGCGGACTCCTGCGTGACGCGGGTAGCAGTGGAGGCTATCGGCGAGATGGCCAACAAACGACCGGATCCAATTGCCGGGCGGAGATATGCGGGTATTTCCTGCCAAAGCGCACGCGCCAAGACCAATATCAGTGGCTGGGAGCCAGCAAGGAGAAGTGTGAATACGTGTTTCTCGAGTGCGGACTGTGCGCCTGTAATCACACATTGTGCCGAGTTGCGGACATCCAACGCCCATTCGTGGCATTTGAGTGCGGCGGCGGACGATGTGCGGCGCGAAGAAAGAAAAGCCGTCTTGCGAAGGTCGAGAAGTGTTGCATTGCCGACCATTTGCAGCGTGACGGGTATCATTGCCGTGCGGCCTTCCTGCGCTGGACGCGCATGCGATGCGCTACTACAAAACGTTTGACGGCTATGTAGGTGGCTGGTGTCACGATGAGAGCCAGCAGAATGCCGCCGATGAAAAATCCGCCGACCACGCGTCCGCCTAGGTCTGCAAGAATACGCCAGCCGGCACGGCTGAATATGTTTATTTCAACAAGTCGTGCAAAGATGTCGTTGCGCAGGTACTCCCACGTGAGCGGTTCGCCAAGAATCCGGCTGCCCACCCAGCATTGCGCGGGATAGATGAATATGATTGAAACGGGATTGGTGATTAGCGTGCCGAGCGTTGCACCTATTTTGCTTATTTTGAAGCGGAATGCAAGAGGTATAGATATGATAAGTTGCAGACCAAAGGGGATTGTGCTCCCGATGCATACGCCCAATGCCCAGCCCCGCGCGATGTTTTCGGGCGGGGCTTTTTCGGCGACTATTTTGTGCCGTAGCAGGCGGATGTATGCACGAATAGCGAACATCCGTCAGCACGAATGGACGAAAAGACCGGAACGGAGTTTCGGCTCGAACCAAGTGGATTTGGGAGGCATTACGGCTCCTGCGTCGGCTATGTCCATCATTTGGTCGATAGTGACGGGGAACATGGAGAATGCCGCCGCCGCTTCGCCTTTGTCGACGGCATCTGCAAGCGCTTGCGTGCCGCGAATGCCGCCCATGAACGATATGCGCGGGCTCTTGCGCGGATTTTCGATGCCGAGTACCGGCGCGAGGAGCCGATCCTGCAGAACGCTGACATCAAGCCGCGCTACGGGATCTGTGCCGGTTGGCTTGTCCCACGCGAGGTCGTGCCATGCGCCGTTGAGGTAGAGACGGACGTGGCATGGAGATGCAACTTCGCCGTCCGGTGCGGGGGTGACGGTGAATACGTTTGCCACCTTGGCAAGGAACTCCTCGGCCACGAGACCGTTCAAGTCCGCCACGAGGCGGTTGTAAGGGAGAAGTTTCAGTTGTTTGGCTGGGAATATGACGGCCATGAAACGGCGGTATTCTCCGCCTTTGGCCGCCGCCGCACGCGCCGCCGCTGCCGCACGATGGTGCCCGTCGGCAATGTATGCGCATGGGACTTTGGCGAATGCGTCAACGAGAGCATCGGTTTCGTCAATGCGCCATGCGGTATGGCGGATGCCGTCATCAGCGGTGAAATCGAAAGCAGGTTCGCCGGCCATCGCTTTTGCCACGAGGACATCTATTATGGCATCGTCGCGGTAGGTCAGAAAGACTGGACCGGTGTGCGCCTTGAGGGTAAGGATATGGCGGGTGCGGTCGTCCTCCTTGTCGTTGCGGGTCTTCTCGTGTCGCTTGAGGATTCCGTTTTTGTAGTCGTCGGTTTCAAAACACGCAACGATGCCGGTCTGTGCATGGTCGCCCATTATCTGGCGGTAGGCATACAGGCACGGCGATGCGTCCTGCGAGAGGATGCCTTCGTCTCGCATTGCATCGAGAGCCTTTTTCGCCTGGTGGTAGGCTTCTTCAGAATCGCACGGAGTGCCTGGCGCGAGGTCGATTTCGGGGCGGCTAACGTGCAGGAAAGAGTATTTATTGCCGGCCGCGAGGGCTGAGGCCTCGGCGGTGTCAACCACATCGTAAGGAACAGCGGCCACCTTGCCGGCCAAATCTGCGGCGGGGCGCCATGCGCGGAAAGGATTGATTTTCATGTCGGTAATGAGTAAGAGTTTTCCATGTGGAAACCGAAGTGTGCGGATGCAACGATGCTGCAAGCGGCACACTTCGATCCGCAAGGTGTTTCAAAATCTGGTGTATTCGTTAAGCCCGATGTTGACGATGGGGCAGAAGGGCAGTTCGGACTCGCGAATGATGTTGACGATGCCGACCTGGAAGCCATACATCGTCTCTGCACGGTTTACGATGCCGACCTGGAAGCCATAGACAGCGTTGGCGACATTGACGATGCCGCCCTGTGCGCCGCGAATGGTCTGTACTTCGTTGAAGAGACCCAACTGGATGCCGAAAAGGTCTGCCCTCCCGGCGGTGTTGTAGATGCCTACCTGGATGCCTGCGAGCTGGTCGATGGCATCGTTGCGCAGCAAGTTCGTCTGCAAGCCTTCCATGTAACGGACGTGGCTGTAGATGCCAATGTCGAAGCCAGTCACGCTATCGACCGTGCCATAGGGGAGAGTGAGATGGAGACCCGTGATGTCGGGAGCGTCCGAAGTATTGAACGAGAGCCACAGCGGCCACGAAGTTTTCTCGGAAGGTGCCTGCGCGGGGGCAACCTCGTCTTGCGCTTCCTGTGCCATAACACCCATCACCGCAAAAGCGGCCACACACACGAGCAGAAACTTTTTCATCGCGGGAAAATCCTTTCGGGAACTTTCATTTTGTCTACATTATAGAACATTCCGCAAATTTTCGCAAGCAAAATCTTTTCGCATGGGGGCGAGAATTGCGGGCGAAAGTGCTATATGGCGGTGATTATCTCATCGGCGAGGGCGAGGTCGGCAGGATTGCCGTAACCCCATGCGACCGCCACCGTGCGCAAGCCGTTGGCGCGCCCCGCTTCGATGTCGTCTTTCGTGTCGCCAATCATTACGGCATCGGAAGGTGCTATGCCGCGTTCTACGAGGGCATCGTGCAGGAAAACCGGCTTGCGGCGCACGTTTGCGGGGTTCTGGTCGCTCGTCCACCATCCGTCAATCCATGAGTCCCAGCCGAATTTGCGGAGGATCAGTTCTAGTGCGCGGCAACGTTTGTTCGTGGCGATGTATACTTTGTGGCCTTGCGATTTGAGGGACTTGAGCCATTGTTCCACGCCTGGATAAGGTGCGGTGCTGGGGAAGCCGGAGGTGTCGTAACGCAAGGCGAAGGCACGGCGAATCTCGGCTATGAGAGCGTCTATGGCGGGATGAGAAGGGAAGAGTTCTTTCGTTATCTCGTTTATGGACGGGCCGGTGCGATATACCTTGTCGAAATGAGGGCATTCCAGCCCTAGATCCTCGATGGCCGCCCGCCAAGCGAGTTTTATGTCTTTTTCGGTATCCGCGAGGGTGCCGTCGAAATCGAAGAAATAATGCATGGCGAGAGTATAGCAAATATGCGGCATTTGCGCAAGTTTTTGCAGCGGTAAACAAAAAAACGAAAGGAGCGCATTTCTGCGCTCCTTTTGCACATCTGTGCCGCGCCGGTCATCACGGAGCGACAGTTACTTTGAAATAGCGCACGGATTGACCGTCGGCCGGTGCAATATCCACCGTTATCGTGCCGTTTGCGGTAACGTTCTGCGTACCTGCGGCAGTCCACTCTCCGGAGCCGTCTTTGCTATATATCGTGGCTTTCCCGTTGACGGACGCGGGGACTGTGAACGTGGCCTGTGTGCCGCTGCCGCTTACGGTGAACGATTCGATGGTGAATTTGGCGGTTGCGTCCACGGGGCTTATGCCGGCGAGATAGCACTGCGCAACAGACATATTGTTTGCGGCGGTGGTTGATGCAGTGGAAAGATCGTAGGTGAGGAGCCATTTGACGGGAACGGCCACGTCCTTGGCACCGTCATCGCCCATTTGCACGGTTGCATTGCCGAAAGTGGAAACGGCCACCTGATTCCCGCCTACAACTTCGTACTGGTCGCTCACGACAACGTCGTCAAGCATTGTAGCACCGATTACAGTGATGCCCCCGAATGCGGAAGAGGAGGTCTTTGTTGTATCGTTTATATCGAACCACGCGCCGGTTGGGGATATGTCGCCAGTGGCGGTTTTGCCGTGCCAAGCTGCGGCATCCACGCCGGAATTCTTGGCCACGCCGTTGGCATCGATGAGGACGCGGCAGAGTTTTGACTGGTAGTTTATCGTGAATGTTGCGCGCACCCACTGGTCGTTTTCGAGGTTGGAGGAGGTTTTCTCCCATGTCCACGCACCGTTGTAGAGATGGCCTACGTTGACGAAACCTTCGGAGTCGATCGAGATGACGAGCGTGCCTTGGTTTTCGTCGTCGATCGTCTGGCCGAGTTCTTCCGTGGAGCGGACGGCCTTGAACATCAAATCCACAGTAGCCTCGTTCGCGCCGCCGGAGAGGATTGCAGACCCTTTGGTGGCGGCATCGTAATTGGCAGTGTCGCTTACGGATATGACTTTGGCGTGCGAGCCGGAGATGGGCAGGTCGATCTTGTCGTATGTGTATGAGGTTTCTTCAATGGTGACACCAGACCATCCCGTTGCGGCGGCACCTACGGTCTCCGACTCGAAGGATTGGTCTATCTTGCCGCCTGAAGTCTCCGCCAAAAGCGTGGATGCAGCGAGCGCGGAAACAATAGCGGCAACTTGCGCAGTTTTTGTGATTGTCATAGCCATACCTCTCCCCATTTGTTTTGAGCCATACTAACGCAAAAGAATGCAAATGTCAAGCGCAAATGTGCAGATTGCAAGGCTAGCGCAAGTGCACAATTGCAAAATCCTCCGAAATGTGGTATAATATAAAAGGTATGAACAGAATACTAGAGAAGAAGCAACTCTCGGAGAACGTCTACGAAATGGTGGTGGAAAACCCTGCCATAGCGCACGAGCGGAAGGCTGGGCAGTTTGTGATTTTGCAGGTCGACGAAGACTTCGGCGAGCGCATACCATTGACGATAGCGGATGCGGATGCGGAGAGGGGCACCGTCACGATTATTTTCCAGACCGTCGGCGCGTCCACCACCAAACTTTCGCGGTTTGAGCCGGGGGACGAGATACCGGTTTTCGTGGGGCCGTTGGGTAAACCAACTGACATCCGCAAGGCGGGGCATGTGGTGTGCGTGGGCGGCGGCGTGGGCGTGGCACCGTTGCATCCTATCGCGCAGGCGATGAAAGAAGCGGGAAACAAGGTGACTATCGTAATCGGCGCTAGGACGAAAGAACTCGTGATAATGGAAGATGAAATGCGCCGCATTGCGGACGAGTTGATAATCGTGACAGACGACGGCTCGTACGGCAGAAAAGGCCTTGTAACCGCGCCGCTGAAAGAACTTTGCGAGAAGGGGGACGTGGATGAAGTGGTCGTCATCGGCCCGCCTGTGATGATGAAGTTCGCCGCGCTGACCACAAAGCCGTTCGGCGTGAAGACGATAGCATCGCTCAATACGATAATGATAGACGGCACGGGGATGTGCGGAGGATGCCGCATAACGGTGGGCGGCGAGACGAAGTTCGTATGCGTCGACGGCCCGGAGTTCAACGCGCACGAGGTCGATTGGGAGCAGATGCTGAAGCGTTCCGGTGCGTTCCGTGCAGAGGAGGCCTCCGCCAAGGAACACGTTTGCCGCATAAGGGGATGATTTGAGATGACACCGAAAGAGAAAATGTCGATACCTCCGCAGGCAATGCCCGAGCAGGATGCCTTGGAGCGCGCACGCAATATGCGGGAAGTGGCGTTGGGTTATACGGCGGAGATGGCAAAAAAAGAGGCATCGCGCTGTTTGCAGTGTGCCAATGCGCCGTGCCGCAAAGGATGCCCGGTGGCAATAAACATCCCGGCGTTTCTGGCGGCGGCGGCGGAAGGCGATTTTGCAAAAGCGATTGCGATAATCCGTGAGACCTCGCTGCTGCCGGCCGTGTGCGGACGCGTCTGCCCACAGGAGAAGCAGTGCCAAAAAGACTGCACGATGGGCAAAGTTTTCAAGGATGTAGGCAAGGCGGTGGCGATCGGGCGCGTTGAGCGTTTTTGCGCGGATTTCGAGCGCGAAAGCGGCGCGAAGAAAAACGTCGATGTGGCACCGCCCACAGGCAAACGCGTTGCAGTTATCGGCTCCGGTCCGGCATCCATAACCGTTGCGGCGGACGTGCGCCGCGCCGGGCATGACGTTACGATGTTCGAGGCATTCCACAAGCCGGGCGGAGTGTTGGTGTACGGGATTCCGGAGTTTCGTTTGCCAAAGGCGATTGTGCAGAACGAAATCGACGGACTCAAGGCGATGGGAGTGAAAATCGAGACCAATTTCGTTGTAGGCAGGACGCGCAAGATAAAGGATTTGATGGAGAAGGACGGGTTCGACGCCGTGTTCGTGGGGACGGGTGCGGGGTTGCCGAAATTCATGAACATCGAGGGCGAGAATCTCGTGGGCGTGTTCAGCGCCAACGAATACCTCACTCGCGCAAACCTCATGAAAGCCTACAATACAGCACGCAGCGATACTCCATTCTGGCACGGCAAGCGCGTGGCAGTTCTCGGCGGCGGCAACGTGGCGATGGACGCAAGCCGCATGGCGTTGCGCCTTGGCGCGGAGAAGGTTTATCTCGTATATCGCCGCAGCGAGGCAGAAATGCCTGCGCGCATCGAAGAGGTGCATCATGCAAAGGCCGAGGGCGTGGAATTCCGCACGTTGCAGAATGCAAAACGCATAATCGGCGATGAAAACGGACGTGTCGCCGGGCTTGAATGTTTGCAGTATGAACTGGGCGCACCCGATGCGTCCGGTCGCAGAAGCCCAGTGGCTGTGCCAGGGAGCGAATTCGTGCTGGATGTGGATACTGTAGTAGTAGCCGTAGGCAATGCGTCGAATCCGTTGATACCCGCCACTACGGAGGGGCTTGAAATAAACAAGCGCGGCAATATAGTGGTGGATCCCGAGACAAATGCAACCAGCATCAAAGGCATATACGCCGGCGGGGACATCGTGCTCGGCGCGGCAACGGTTATTCTTGCAATGGGCGAAGGCCGCAAAGCCGCCGCCGCGATAAACGATTATCTGGCATCTCGAGGACATAAATGAAAGCAAAATTTCTATTGGTAGCGGCTGGCGCATGTGCGGTGCTTGGCGCGGATGCGATACAGAACAGACCTGTGGGCATGGGGCCGGGAGCGGGGCAGTCAATTTATGCCACTGACCAGTTCCCGGGCTTCGATGAACTCGACGACCTGCCGAAGAACGAAAAGAAGGAAACCAGTTGGTTTCTGCATGTAAGCGCACAGTCTCCAGCCGGCCAGTGGAAGTATGTGGAGGAATGCCTAGCGGATGGTTCGCGCCGCGCTGCGAGAAGGGGGTGCGATGCACTTGTACGCGAGTGGCCGTCCGACGATTTGGCACCCAAGGCGCAACTCGAACTCTCGCGAATCTGGGAGGAACTGTACGAGGATTACGAAGAGGCATTCGCCGCGCTCGATTATCTTTTGGAGTTTTATCCCTACGCCTGCACTGAAAGCGGCGTTGGCGCGTATGCGGATCTTGTGCAGCATCAATACTATCTCACAGACAGGATGGTTGCAACAAAAAAAAACATTCCTTGGCGTGTCATTCCTCACGTGCAAGGATATACGCCGCAATTACGAGGCCATAGTGCGCCGTGCGCCGAATGCGGATTACGTCCCGGAAGTTCTCATGAAAATCGGCAAACTGCGCGAGGATGGTTTAGAGTATGAGGAGGCCGCGCAAGTCTACGAGATGCTTGTGCAGAAGTATCCGCACAGCAGTCATCTCCTTGCCGCCGTTTATCGCGAGGCAGTATGCCGCATGTGGCTGTGTCGCCGCCTGGCATACAACCGCCCGCGATGTGAGGACACCCGTTCGTTTCTCCGCGAAACCATCCGCAAGTATCCAGACATCCCCGAACGCGACGAACTTGTGCAGTGGTTGAAGGAACTGGAAACGTGGCTTTCAAAAGACGCATATGAGAAGGCTCGATTCTACGACTCCCGCCAACGTACACGCCATGCCGCAATCGCCTCGTGGGAAAACTTTATTTCCCAATTTCCCGATTCCGAATATGCCGACGAAGCCCGCCGCCGCATAGACGAACTCCGTCAATAACATGGTGAATGATATAAAAGCTAGACGTGCGCGGAATATTCCGCGCACGTCAAGCTTTTAGTTGCTCAAGGAGGTGTCTCAACCCTCGCTGGCCCATCTTTCCTCGAGTGCGTCTCCCCTCATTTCAACGGCATCTTCGAGATGGTTCTCTTTCATCGAGAGTGTTGGCAGGAAGCGCACAACGTTCTGCCCGGCCGTTAGTGCGAGCACTCCGGCATCGCGAAATGCCTCGACGATTCTCGCGGGGTCGCCATCCACCACAATGCCTAGCATCATACCAGTGCCGCGCACTTCGAGTGCCTGGTCGTATTTCTCCACGAAACTTTCAAGACCTGCTTTTAGGAGTTCTCCTTTGGCAACGGCCG
>JAFVCR010000185.1 GCA_017479035.1 Kiritimatiellia bacterium
GCGCCGCGGCGCGATGGGACATCGCGCCCTACCATATTATCGCAACGCGACGTCCCATCGCGCCCTGCCAATTAACGTTGCTTCCTCTTCAAGGCAACCATCGCCGCCCCGACAAGCATCAACACGCCGCTCGTAGGCTCGGGCGTATCCGTATCCGGAGTATCCGGCGGCGGAGTGCTACCGCTGAATGCCGTCGCAACACTAACAGTTACTGTCTCGTCGAAATCCGCCATAGTCCCAGCACTTTCTGCCGTTGATGTGGTACCGGAAACCTTATCTGTAGTGTAGTAATTATCGCCAGAAACAATTACTGCGTACAAATCCGTCGAAACACCCGCAGCAGAGATGTCTGGCAATTGAAGAGAAGCGGCGGCAACGCCACGACCATTGGCGGTATCGCTGCTCCATTTCAACGAACTTCCAGCCACTGCAGTAGCGAATGCAGATCCGCTTGCCGCATTGCCAAGAAGTCCTTGTACCGTAGTTGCATCGGACAGCAGAAATACATATACCGTTGCATTTGGTGCTGCATCGTTCCAATCGCGCTCGGTAGTCCACTCCACGAATGCACCATGTGCATTCGCAACCATAAACGCCCCTAAGAGGGCAAACATGATTTTCTTCATTTTCATTTTCCTTTGTTTTCCGTTTTCCCGGATATTCCGGTCGTCCCGTATTCTCCGGCAAATTGATGTCCTGTTGCTATGTGCAAACGCACACTCGCTATCGTCTTAATTCAGCGGGTTTTCAAACTCTACTGTCACGTTCTCGCTACCAGTGGGAAGAATCACCCAGAAACCTTTGCCTGCAGGCACAAGAACATCAGTATCTACTACCAAATCGCCTCGTACATTAGCCCACCCTTCGACATCGTCATTGGCATCTTCATCGTATGCATCGGTGACATAGTAATATCTCGAATACCCTTCGCCCTCTGTATAAACAGCAATTTGCGGTGCCGATGCGTTGCGATTTCTCCATAGAGACGGAGTCAGGGTCGAGCCAAAAGTCACACTACCAAGCGTTAAATCCGCAGGATAAGGAGAGGAAACCATCGTGTAGCCAGCAACGCAAGATTGCGAGATGTCCGCTGCCGTTGCAACTTGCCCAGAGAATGTTATAGCACCAGATTCTTGAGCCGGGCAAATCACCCAAACAGCCGTTGATGCATTGACATTTATTTCGGACACCAAATCGCCGCGTCCGTCTGCCCACCCTTCGACATCGTCACCGGAATCTTCATCGTATGCTTCGGTGAGATAATAGTACCTTGCATAACCTTCTCCTTCGGTATAAATAGCAATCTGGGGTGCCGCAGTTGTGCGATCACGAAATTTTGCCGCTGTGAAGTCGCCTTTGATGTAGTCGAGGAGATTCACGGTTGTATCAGTTGCGCCTGGCGTGACGAACTGCGTACCAATCATAGAATATCCTACCGGCAACTCTCCCTGGTTGATATATCCAACCACCCCGGAACTTACGCCCATTGCAACCCCTGCAAGACCTGCTGCCGAGGCTAAAACCATCAGTTTTTTCATTTTCCCGTCTCCGTAGGGAGGCAGACAGGGATTTTGCGGAATTTAATGTAAAGAACGGGAAAAGATGGCACATAGGGACAAATCGGCGCAGATAAGATTGCCGTTCAAATCCTATAAAACAAACCCCTGCCGGGAACGATTCGGGCAGGGGAGCGACAGGCGGGAAGATGCGAACTGGGATCAAGTGGAGGCCAGAAGATCGCGTGCATGGGTTATGGCGGACGAGGTGGAGGAGCCAAGCATGCGGGAGATTTCCATTACGCGGGCCTCGCCGGATATGGGTGTGACAGACGTGCGGGTGCGGCCGCCGGAGACGTGTTTTTCCACGAGCAAATGATGCTGGGCGAATACGGCGCTTTGCGGAAGATGCGTGATGGCAATGACCTGATGATGGCGGGCGGTCTCGCGCAATTTTTCGCCAACGGCGCGGCCGGTTTCGCCGCCGATGTTGGCATCGATTTCGTCGAAGACGAGAGTGGGTGTGGCATCGGCGGAGGCAAGAGTGGTTTTCACTGCGAGCATGATGCGCGCGGTTTCGCCAGATGATGCGATTTCCGCAAGCGGCCGCATGCCCTCGCCGGGGTTGGGAGCGAAGAGATATGATATGCTGTCGCAACCATCGGCCTCGGGGGATTTGGGAGAAAAAGCAACCTCGAAGGCGGCCTGCCGGAAGCCGAGGTCGCGCATATGCCGGACGACTGCAGCGGCCAGGCGCGATGCGGCGGCGCGGCGGCGGGACGTCAATTCCGCGCCGAGGGCGAGGACCTCTTTTTCCTGTGCGGCAATGGCGGATGCAAGTGCACGGAGATTTTCTTCGCGGTGTTCGAGATTGTCGAGTTCACGTTCGCGGGCGGCGAGAAACGGAGGGAAATCCGCAGCGGCGCGCAAGCCGTATTTGCGTTTGAGGCATTGAACGAGCGATAGACGTTCGTCGAGCGTGGCAAGGAGATCTTCATCGGTGTCGATGCCGGATGCGGAGGAGGAAACGTCGCGGAGGAGTTCTTGTATTTCGGTGGAAATGTCCTTGGCGCGTTCGAGCCATTCTGCGGCAGGTGCGTGATAGCGGGCGATTTCACGCAATGAGGAAATCGCGGAAGGAAGATCGCATGCATCAAGGGACTGGACAACGGAGGTAGAAAGCTCGATGATCTGCGCGGCATGCGCTGCGGCGGCGTGGCGGGAGGGAAGATCGGTATCGTCAGTCTCGTCGATTGCGGCGGCGCGGAGTTCCTCCACAGTGAAACGCAGCGCGTCGATGCCGAATGCGGGAGCGGCGGATTCGAGTTGCGCGAGTTCTGCGCGGAGGTCTGCCAAACGCCGCCACGCATCGGAATATCCGGGATGGTCTATGCCGCCGAATGCATCAAGGAGATTGCGCTGAACGGGCTCGAGGAGCAAGGTGTGGTTGTCCTGCGGGCCGTGGATGTCGGCAAGGAGTGCGCCAAGAGCACGAAGGGTCGATACAGTAGTGGCGGCATCGTTGACCCGTGCGCGGCCTGCGCCGACAGGCGAGAGAGTGCGGCGGATCAACAGGAGGCCGTCTTCGCATTCGGGCAGGCCAGCATCGGCGAGTAGCGCGTCGGCGCGGGATTCCACTGCGGGCGGGAGGAAGAATTCGGCTTCGATCTTTGCCTCCTTTGCGCCGTCGCGGACGGCATCGGACGAGATGCGCGCGCCGAGTGCGGCTTTGAGTGCGAGCAGCAAAACCGATTTACCCGCGCCGGTTTCGCCAGTGATGATGTTGAGGCCGGGCTCGAATGCGGCTTCGGCGGATTCGACCACGGCGAGGTTTTCCACTTTGAGACGTGTGAGCATTGATCAGGGGTCCTCCTGCCAACGAATGTATTTTATCTTGCCGTCTTCCACGCGCGCGATAGCCTTGATGGTGTGTGTGATGTCGCCCTTTTTACCGGTGATGGCCACATCGAAATTGCCGGAGGTGGAAGAAGTATCGAACGTGAGGTATTGCGCCGCCGCCGCATCGATCTGCTCGGAAAGACGATTCTGTAGATCGGCGAAATTCTTGAAGTGGCCGTAGTCGTCATCGCTGAGGGATTTCTTTTCGTCGGGGTCGGGCTCTTCGCGCATTTCGAGGATTGCATCGACAATGTCGGATGCGGCTTCCGGATCGTCTGGGTCGCCAATGCCGGGAACGGTGAGGAGCACTTTGCGGCTTGCGGCGTTGACAGGAATTTTGTTGTTGCCGTAAACGGTCAAAACATCAAGAATAGGCAACACGCGGATTTGGTCGCTTTCCTTTTCTTCCGGATTGATCACGCCGCCGGTGAGGACCACGGGATAATCGCGGAAACCTTTTACCTTGGCGAGTTCTTCGAGGTCGGTGATTTCGCCATTGCGCGGCTTGTAGTGTTTCTCGCCGTCGCGGTATTCGAGTTCGTCGCGGTAGTAGGCCTGTTCGCCGCCCACGCCTTCACCCTGCGCCGAGACGGAATCGTCGTCGTCGCGCCAATCGTTCCACGAACATATCAGCTCGTCCCAGTAATCGTCGGGAATGCCGCACGCGCTGAAGATGTTTTCCCAGATGGTGCGATAGTTGGCATCGCCGCCGGAATAGAGATTGTTGATGTTCCAGCCTTGCGCTTCCATGAATTTGATGCTGATCGTAACGCTGCCGCCTTCGGGGTCAAGCCAATCGAGTTCGATCGGCTCGGTGGTGACGGCGGAGGAGAACTTGAGGTCACGCTCTTCGCGCAGCCATTTGTTTTCCTCCATTTTTTCCTGGATGTCCTCGATGGTTTCGTCTTCGGGCGGTTCGGTTACATCGTTGTAGTTGAGCATGATCGTCTCTGCGATTGCCACGCCCGCCTTGGTGAGATTGTCCACATGCGTCCGGTTGCGCACATATACATTCACGCTGGCCTGCAAACGCGCGTCCACGGCGAAATTCATTATGAACACGCCAAGCACCATTATCACCCACAACGCTATCAAAAGCGCGCTGCCGCGCTTCTTCGATTTCAACGCAGCATCTCCGCAGAATGCCGCAGAATGGTTGCTCGGCGTAGCCGGACAACCGTGTCTCTGCGTTCTTTGCGGAGAGGCTGCGTTCTCTGCATTGAAATCGAAGATACTCATGGCGGCGGGGCTCCTCCTCCACCCGGCGGCGGGGGTTGACCGCCGCCGCCCGCACCGCCGCGCGGGCGGTTTCGTTCACGGTCGTTGTCGCTTTCCTGTTCTTTCGCGCCGTTCTGGCTCAAGTCCCAAAGAGGGATTTCCACCACGCGGCGTATGCGCACCGGATCGCCGCGCGGCTCGGTTGGCTCCATCGTGAAAGTGAGTTCCACGGCGCGGGGAATGGCGTTGGATGTGATCCATTCGTCCTGCCAGTTGGGGGTGCCGTCGTCGTTGTAAGGCGTGGCTTTGTCCAGCACGCGGCAGTTGAAACCCTGCACGCCCGTTACGAGAACATACGGCTCGAACACGTCGTCGTCATCAAAGTCGTAATCCTCGCGATCCTCTTCTGCGATGAGATCCAGCTGCCCGGCCTTTACCCACAGCCCGCCGGGATTGTCGCCTTCGGCCGGCTGCGCCCATACGCGGACGGTGTGCGGGGTCTCGCGCAGAATTGAACGCGTGCCGATGATCGCGCTGCCGAGTTTCGTCCATTGTATCATGTCGCACGAATCGTCCGCATCGCCGTCATCGATGAGCATAAAGCCGTAGGTGTTGTCGTTCACGTTGCCCGAAGTGGGGCACCACGCGCTGCGCAACGCGCTCACTACCTGGTTGAGAGCATAGTCGGCGCGCTGCATTTTGTCTGCGGTTTCGGTGGATACCGTCCATGCGCGCACCACCGTACTGAACGTGAAGAAACACACGAAACTCATTATCGCCAGCAGCACCGTGGCCAGCATCACCTCCACCAGCGTGAAGCCGCCTCGTTTGCGCAGACCATGCCCGAGATGTTGCCGCCGCTTCATTTGTCTTTCCTCCACAGGCGGATCACGGTCTCTTCGTCTTTCTTGCCGCCGTAGCGGTCGCCTCCCCACTTGACCGTTGTGCGCAGAGTGTAGAGGTTGCCGTTGCGCTTGAGTTCGTCTTCGTGCTCCATCACGCGGCCGTCGCCGGACTCCTTGTATTCGTCCACGCTGCGCTCGAACGTATAACCTGCAAGGTCTTCGCGTTCCTGGCGCGTGAGGTCGAGTTCGATTTCGTCGGCAAGTTCAAGCGCATCGGTGGCGGGGATGTTGAGCAGGTCGTTGTCCAACGGATCGTCCGTCACCTTTTCACTTAACGGAACTGGATGCGCCATCTCGCCGAGATTGAGGACGTATTGCGCCGTCTCGAACCGCCGGCTCGCCGTCATCAGCCGCTGGCATGTCATCATCGCCTGCAACAGCCCGAAGAGACTCACCGACAGAACAACCGTCGCAATGAGCACTTCCACCAGCGTGAATCCGCCGCGATTTTTCCTTGCCGCAACCATCCCCCCCATTCTACCACAAACCCTTTCCACGCGCAAGCATTGGTTGCGCGCACGCCCCGCAGTGTGCAGTTTGCAGTGTGCAGTGTGCAGTTTGTAAAATGCAATCAACGCAGAGGCGCAGAGATGCAGAGGCGCAGAGATTCGAGAGAGTGTGTACTGTGGGGGCGCGGGCGTCTCGCCCGCGGAGGGTTTGCAGTGTGCAGTTCTTGTTAGCAATATCCACACCCACTGTGTACTGTGGGGACGCGGGCGTCTCGCCCGCGGAGGATTTGCAGTGTGCAGTTATGGATGCGGCGCGACAACTGCACACTGCAAACTGCACACTGCAAACTATTTCGGGGAATCCGGGATAAGGGTGTGCGCGGCGCGGCATCAATGGATGAGCACCGTCTCCGGCAGCGTCACCTTCACCGTGCGCAGGATCTTGTCGGCCGCCGTCCCCAGCGAAATCGTATACACTCCCGCATTCGCCTTCCAGCAATGGTTCAACACATCCCAGTATGCAAGGTCTTTTGCGGAGATTTCAAGTTCTGCTATCGCGGTTTCGCCCGGCGCGAGCGGCAGTTTGGCGAAGTTGCGCAATTCCTTTGCCGGACGCGGCACCGTGGGCGCATCTTCCGTAACATACAACTGCACCGTTTCCTTGCCTTCGCGCGTACCGGTATTGGTAACCGGCAAGCGCACGAGCCATCCGCAGCACGTATCTTCCACTTCCACCTCGCCATACTCGAACGTGGTGTAGCTCAAGCCGTGCCCGAACGCGAACAGCGGCTTGATGCCCTTCGTATCGTACCAGCGATAACCCACGAACACGCCCTCGTTGTAGATGACGCGCTCGCCATTGTAGGTTCCCGCCACGGCGGCCGGCGTGTCCTCCAACTTCACCGGCCACGTGCAAGGAAGTTTGCCGGACGGATTCACATCGCCGAAGATCACCTTCGCAAGCGGTCTGCCCGCCTCCTGCCCGAGGAACGGCTGATGCAAAATCGTTGCGGCATCGTCCACCCAAGGCAGTTCCAGCGGTGCGCCGGAGTGAGTGACGATCACGAGATTCTTGAGATTCCACGAAAGGATTTCGCGGATCGCCGCATCGTGGCCTTCGGGGAGTTTGAGGTTCGGCCTGTCCGCGCCTTCGCATTCGAGCGCTTGACCGTGCCCCACTTCCGTGCCTGTGAAAACGAGCGTCGCGTCGGCATCGGCGGCTGCTATACGGATGTCCTCAAGCGAACCCGTCTCGGAAGGCAGGCACCAACCGAATTTCATGCGATGCTCTCCCGTGTCGCCACGATATTCCACTGTGAAATCGTATGTCTTTCCTTCTTCGAGGGAAGCCTGGCAGATTACGTTGTCCACCTCGCTTGCGGTGGCAAGATTACGCCCGTCGAGCGTAATCGTTGCGCCGCCGCGATGATCCATCTCCACGCGGAACGTGTAGTCGCCCGTCTCCGGCGCAATGAGTTTGGTATGATACGTGATGGCGAAATTCGCCGGGTCGAGACCTTCCAGCGGCACGCCGCGCCCTGCATCGAAACCCACCGTGCGCGCAAACGTTTCCTTCACGGGCGCGGTCGAGGTGTCCTTTGAATTGTAGTAGGCAACCTCCCACGAACGCAGGCTCATGCCTTCGTCCTGCGCGGTGGTGTCGAACGTGCCTATTGAACTTTCAATCACATCGTGCACGAGGTTCGCGCCGTCCGCCGCAACGAGCGGCAGCCACTTGATCTCTACATCCTTGCCCTCGAAATACTCCTTCAACCCCGCGAGCGGCGTGATTTCGTAAAGCGGTTTGCCTTCCGCGCTCCAGCCTTTGAGGGTCTGGCGCGTATCGGCGAGTTTGCCCACAACGAGCAACTTCTTCACCCTCGCCGCATCAAGCGGGAGGACGTTTGCATCGTTCTTGAAAAGTATCACCGCCTCTTCGCCAATCGCGCGTGCCACGGCTTGATGCTCCGGCGTGTTGCGCGAACCCTTGTCGCGCAATTCCGGCGTGAAGAACTTTGCCTTCGCCATCGTGTAGAGCGTGTGCAGCGCGATTTCATCCACAACCGCTTCGGGGATTTCGCCCTTGCGCACCGCCTCCGCAATCGGGAACGTCCCCTCTTTCGGATTGGTGAAATAGCGTATGTCGCTGCCCCGGTTCGCCTCCACACCCGCGCCCGCAAGCGCGGCCTTCACCGTGGAGTGCTGCCCGCCCCAGTCTGTCACGATCATGCCCTTGAAGTTCCACCTGTCGCGCAATATGCCGCGCTGAAGATACGTATTCTCGCTCGCCCAATCGCCATCGACCTTGTTGTAGGAAGTCATCACGCTCCACACGTCCGCATCGTGTATCGCCGCCTCGAACGCCGGCAGATATATTTCGTTCAACGTGCGTTCGTCGCAGATGGTATCCACATCGTGGCGGTTCCATTCCTGGTTGTTCAGGCAGAAGTGCTTAACCGTGGCGGCAACGTCGTGGCTCTGCAACGCCGCGATTTCCGGCACGGCAAGTTCCGCCGTAAGGCATGGATCCTCGCTCAAGTATTCCCAGTTGCGCCCGCAAAGCGGCGTGCGCATGATGTTCACTCCCGGCCCCAAAAGCTGATCCTTTCCGCGCGCGCGGCCCTCCTCGCCCATCACATGCCCGTGCGCTGCCGCGAGGTCGCGGTTCCACGTGGCCGCCAATGCAGAAAGCGTAGGCAAAACGGTCGATTCGTCCCCGGAGGAAATGCAGTCCCACGTCCAGCGTTCCATGTTTGCGCGCACCGTGTGCGACGAATCGGAGAACTGCCACTCCGCCGGTATCCCCTTTGCGGGATTGGCCGCCATCGACATCGTGCCGTTCCCTCCGCAAAGCGCAGCCTTCTCCTCCAACGTTAGAGACGAGAGTATCTCCCGCGCCTTCTCGAACGCCGCATCACCCGCCAACGCAGCCGCAGCCGCAAAAACCAAAAACAAAACCGTGCATTTTTTCATGCTTCCAATTATACCACAAAACCTCTGCACGGACTACCATTTTCCGCACGAAAATGTTTGCTTTTTGCGCAGCCCCGCATATAATAAAAGGCGCGGGTTTACCCGCGCCTGTATTCGTGTTGCTCTACGCCAGCTGCTCTTACCTGAAACGCAGATAGAAGAAGCCGCCATCGTGTATGCGCCACACGGTCTTGCCGTTTTCTTTCTTTGGCGACACCTTCCACGCCGCTCCATCCGGGAAAACAAACGTCGGCGCGCCCTCGGCATATATCTTCTGCACGGCTTTCACGCCGCCGCCAATGTATCCCTCCGGCAGGACGATTCTGCAACCCGTCGCATCGCCCGCAAGCACCAGCGTATGCTCTGCGGAATCCACGTAATACGTCATTCCCGCCACCGCCGGCACTTCGAGGTCTCCATCCATCGTCACCTTGCCGTCCGCCGTGGTCAACGTGCCGTTTTCAACCGTGCCGTTGCCCGTCAAGGATGCCACCGCCACATCCAACCCGCCGAGATCCAGCCGCGAACCGTTTGCGAGCGTCACCGCAGCAGTCTCCGGTATTACGCTGTATTTCACGTTGCCGATGTTCCATTTCGCCATCAAATACGCCTCCGCCGCGCGGCGCTCTTCCATCGTCAGCACGCGCTTGAACGCGGTCACCTGCCCGATAAGTCCCTTGAAACCTTTGCCGGTGTCCGTCGTGGCACCAAGATGGTCGTGCTTGTCGCTGCCACGTCCGTTCACAGCACTCAAATCCACCACCGCAAGCAGCCTGTCCCTTCCGCGCGAAACGAGGTTTCCATATTCGCCATCCATGAAGAAACCTCCCTGCTTGTTACTGTCCGCCGCCCAATACCAAGTATTGTTTCCCGAACGGTACGCAATGGCGCGATTGCTCGAACCGCCTTGCCCCCACAAGCGTGCGTCCTTGTCGATGTCGCTATCGGCATAATAGGCCACGAACAGCGTTTCCGAACTGTCGTTCGACCAGTTTGCGGAGTAGTTTGTATAACGCGCATGCATCGCATCGGCGTAGTCTGGCGCGAACCTTGCCGCCTGCCGATTGCCGATGAGGTCGCCCTCGCCCGCCGTGATGTATGCCCCGGATGCATGGTTGAACGTATAGTAGCCTGCATTGCCTATCGTGCTGTTCCATCCCGTGATGTTGCCGTCTTCATCCTTCTCAAACGCGCCTTCTGCGGATGCGTCGAGGTTGTAGCGCGGGTTGGGAATGTCGGTGATGGTGCCCAGCTTGAGCGTGCCGCCCTCTATCGAAAGCGCGCCGGAGAACGTGTTTGTGCCGATGAGCGTCAACGTGCCGTCGCCCGTCTTGGCAAATCCGCCCGCGCCGGAAATCGTCCCGGAGAATGTCGCGCTGCCCGCCACGTCGTATGTCAAATCCGCAGAGGATTCTATCACGCCGGCCGTGCCGAAGTCCGTAAGCGTTCTCGCATCCGTCAAAACGATTTTCGCGCCGAGTGCATCTTTGTAATTCTCTGCGGCAAGTGCCACAGGCTCGAACTTCACTGCACCATTTGCGCCGATACCATATACCTCGCCACGCTTCACCGTAACGCTACCAGCTTCGATCCCGCCGCCTACCGCAAGCGTTCCTGCGCCGTTTTTCACAAGCCCTCCGGTCACTTCCACAGCCGCCACCACAGTAAGAGAATCGTCGTTTGCAATTGTCATATCGCCCAACGCCGTAATGGAGAACACCTCCGTAGCCTCCGCCACTTGCACGCTTGCCCCAGCGGGGAATTGTACGCTGTCTATCGACGTAGGCGCAAGCGCAGCCACCTCGCCGCCGTCCAGCCAGTTCGCCGCATTGCTCCACAACGCATCTTCCGCGCTGCCCTGCCACACCAGCGTGCGCGGGTTGCCCTTGTATATCACCACCACAGTGCCAGCATCGTTCACGTATGCCGTCAAGCCCACGCCTTCAGGCGCGTTTGCAAGTTCTATCTGCCCTTTCGCCACCGTTGTGCCAGCCGCGATCGCCGGCGCGAAAATCACTCCGTCCGCAGTCTCTTCGGTAATCGCCGCCATGTCCAGCGTGAGTTTCGCATTCGCGCCCATTTGAAGCTGCGTAAATACGCCGCCCACCGGCATTGCAAGTTCGCCGTCTTCCACCACCAGCGGACCCTTTGCATTCGCCGCATCCGCAAGCGTCAACTTGCCGCTGCCGCGCTTCACGATGCCGCCGCACGCGGGCAGAGCCGTGGCCCACGTCCAATCGCGTGCGCCCGTGTCGTAGCCAATCGGTGCTGTTGATGCAACAATCTGCGCGGAGATGTCGTAGGCGTTGTCTATATCGTCCCCAAGTGCCACCACGCCGCCTTCGCCAGCAAACTTTATCGTGGCCTTGTATGTGGACGTTGCATTCGCATCTTCCGTCTGGATGGTATCATTGCCCGACCACATCGTCTTGAGCGATCTCATGGACGAGAACTTCAGCGTGCCCCCGTTTGCCTCCCACGCCTTCACCAGATACGCGCTTGCATCGAGCGTACCCTCGCCCACTTTGCGGATCGTGTGGCCGCGCCCTTGCACAAGGCTGGGATAGGTCGTAGAGAACATCTGCCCCGCAAACGCATCGTCCTCCGCGCCGAGCGCGCCTATTTCAACTGTCACATTATTCGGCGAAGTCGGCGATGCAAAGCATCCCTTGCCCTGGAACGAACCAAAGCGATACGTGTTGCTGCCTTTTTCGCAGAAGTTGCCTCCTTGCAAAGCCATGCCCTTGAACGCAACGTTTGCGCTGCCGTAGCAGTCGCTGCCAAATTGCGTCTGGTTGCGGTCTTGATTGTTTGCAGGTGCCATGATCGTGCCGGTGAAACCGTCGAACGATTTGGTGAAGTGAACGCCCGTGTAGTTCACGTTGTTGCCGCAGCGGCAGGAGAGCGCACCCGTGCCGAGAATGCGCGAAACCGTCAACGGCATCTGGCTCGATTTCACCAGCAGAACCGCCGGATTCTCTTCCGTTCCTTCCACTTTGATGTCGTTCGCCACGCTCAAAGCCTGTGCCCCGCAAGCAAGCGCACCTTTCTCGCCAAGCGTTATCGTGCCATCGCCCAAAATGCTGTTCGCACGCAAAGCGAATGTTCCCGAAGTGCTGCTGCCCGTTATTTTCACGTCTCCGAGAAGTTCCACCACGCTCGCGGCGATGTCGTGCGAACCATTGTCCACAACCGCTCCGGCAGGTATTATAATGTGGTCGCCCGCCACGCTGGCATCGTTGGGATAGCCCTCCGCCGCAGTGCCGTCGCTATGCTGCCACCTTGCTTTGTTGTCCATCGCCGCGCCGTCGTCGCCAATCCACGTCAAACGCCATCCCACGAGCACTGACGTTCTGCCATCTTCCGTGATGAATGCCACGTCCGTATTGTTCTTCACAGACGTATTGAAACGGTGGTTCACAGGCGTCGGCACCGTGCTGCCCTCCGCATCGTACGAGAACAACACCGCATCCGTCACAATAGTCGCATCGTCTCCCGTCACGATTATCTTCGACGCATCCCCCACTTCGATTTTGTTGAACGCCGTCCCCGCCGGGAACGACACCTCATCTCCCGACGTAAAGCGCAAATCTATTCCTTCCGATATTTCAAGCGCGCCGCCCACGCGGAACGGCCCCGCCAGCGTTATCGTCCCCGAACCCTCCAGCTTGAGCGTGCCGCCCACGTCCACGTTGGAAATCGTAGCATCCTGCGCAATGCCCGTCACCGCCGCATCACCTGCGGCAACAACGCTTGCGGGCACGCTCTTGGAAAGTGTAATCGTAACGCTTTCTTCCCCCACCTGCACAAACGGATTCCACCCGTCGCCCCTGTCCAGGCCGTCCGCCACCGCACCCGTCACATCGCCGAACAACGCCTCGTAGGAAACAAGCGTTTTGGTCTCGCCATTTTCCGGCAGAGACATCGCCTTCAGCGTGAGGCGCTTGCCCTGTGCCACATACAGCGGCCCCGCAAGCGTCAACTGCACGCCTACGGGAATTTCGAGCGTCGTATCCTCCTGCACGAAAAGCGCATATGCGGCAGTGTCGCTTTCAATCGCAATCGTGCCGCCGGCAAGGTTCACGCCCACGCCTTCGCCGCCCACGATCGTCTCCTGCGCATTCTCTACGCTCGTCATATCCTGCAACTGCCAGTAAGCCATGTCCTCCGTAGTGAAACTATCTCCCACCACTATGAGCGACACCTCCGCCCCCACTGGACGGAACCTGTCAGGATTTGTCGACAGCGCGGCAAATCCGCCCACCGTTATCCCCTGCCCCAGATTTACATCGGAACTGCTCCCGCTCGACCACTTCAACGAGGAATTGAACAGCACCTCCTCTCCGTCCACATAACCGTACGTCCCGCTCGCCGGAACATACTTCACGCCGATCGAATGCGTTGCCGTATCCTCAAGCGTCCAGGCCTCTTTGCTGTTTGCATACAACTGCGGCGCGGCGGAATACGCGCCTATCGTGCCCGTTTCGTCAAACCCCACCATCACGCGGGAATTGGAGTTCTTCGTGGCCGCGCCGATAACAAGGTTCGTGTGCCCCTCCACTGCGGCGGGAATGTTCGCAATCCGCACTATTCCCGATGCCTGCGCAAGCGTGGCGGCGGAGTTTGTCACTACAATCCCGCCCGGCACCGCTCCCGACGATGCCGCAAACGTTATCTTTGCGCCGTCCGACGTATTGCCGTTGGGATTCAAAACGAATCCGTTGCGCTCGTCCGTGCCATCCACGGGGAAGTCGCCATTCCACACCGCCAAGGGCTTCGTAACCGCGCATGCGGCCAACCCCGCAAATGCGCAAACCACACCCATCCACGCCGCTTTGCGTGGCGCAGTGCCGGTCTTTATAGTTGTAGTGGCCATATATTTTCTCCTGTCCAATCCATGCACCGCAACGCATAACACCCACCCGGATGCAACGCGCAACTTTTCATTGGATTTTACACCACAACACTATCACACGCACCCGCTTTTGACAACCAGTAAAATTCGCAAAACCCACTGCATTTTTCGCAATTCTTTCACTTTCCCTCATTTTAACGCACTTTCCCTTAATTTTAACGCAAAGACGCAGAGCAGCAGAGACGCCCTTATCCCGATTTTGGATTCCCCGAAATAGTTTGCAGTGTGCAGTGTGCCGCGCTGTGTACTGTGGGGGCGCGGGCATCTCGCCCGCGGAGGATTTGCGGAGCGCAGTTTGATTTTTAACCACGAAATTCACGAAAAATGCACGAAATACACGAAAAACGAGAGTTTGTGTACTGTGGGGACGCGGGCGTCTCGCCCGCGGAGGATTTGCGGAGTGCAGTTTTATTTTTAACCACGAAATACGCGAAAAATACACGAAATACACGAAAAATGAGA